>CAZFHR010000244.1:0-2531 GCA_964519115.1 uncultured Candidatus Izemoplasmatales bacterium | reverse complement strand
ATCGGATTGAAACGAAGTTCGGCATAGGCGCGCATCTTATCGCCAAGCTGGAGAAACAGAATCCGGGCGGCTCCGTCAAAGATCGTATCGCTTTGGCGATGGTTACAGCCGCTGAACGCCAAGGACATCTGAAGGCCGGCGGCACGATCGTCGAACCGACGAGCGGAAATACCGGCATCGGCCTCGCAATGGTCGCTGCTGCCCGGGGATACCATGCGATTTTCACGATGCCGGAAACGATGTCGCTTGAACGGCGTGCCCTGCTGCGTGCCTATGGGGCAGAAGTGGTCCTGACAGAAGGTCGGGAAGGAATGAAGGGTGCGATCCAAAAAGCGATGGCGATAGCCGCCGCGACTCCGGGCGCCTTCATGCTTTCGCAATTTGACAATGCCGCCAATCCCGAGAGTCATTACGCAACGACGGGCCCCGAAATCTATGCTGAAACGGAAGGAAGCATCGCCGCCTTCATCGCCGGCGTCGGAACCGGCGGTACCATCAGCGGCGTTGGCCGTTACCTCAAGGAAAAGAAGAACGACATCCATATCGTCGCCGTCGAACCGGCCTCATCGCCCGTCCTCTCGGGAGGCGTCGCGGCAGCGCACGTCATCCAGGGCATCGGCGCCGGCTTCGTTCCCGTCAACTTCGATCGGCGGGTCGTCGATGAAATCCTGACGGTCGAAAACGAAGAAGCCCTTCGCTACGCCCGTGTTCTGGCGTCTGAAGAAGGGATTCTCGTCGGTATTTCCGCCGGTGCCACGCTTGCCGCCGCCATCCGGCTCGCCGCCCGGCCGGAGTTTCTGAATCGCACCATCGTCATGGTCTTTCCCGATACTGGCGAACGATATCTCAGTACCGTACTTTTTAAGTGATTTCATACCGTCTTTGACGGTATTTTTTCTTTTATAGAAGAAAACGTTTTCATACAAAATTGTTAGCACTCATCAATTGACACTGCTAACAGATATGATAAAATATAGTTGGCACTCAAAAGTGACGAGTGCTAAATGAAAACATATCAACTATAGGAGGAACCATATGAACGCTATCATCAGACGCACCAATCCCAGCAACGATCTCGAGTTTTTCAACGATTTTTTTGACGGTGTATTCACCAAAACGCTCGCCCGCGATATGAATCACTGCATGCGGACCGACATCAAGGAGTCGGAAAACGGCTATTCGCTGGAAATCGACGTCCCCGGATTTTCCAAAGAGGACATCAAGATCAGCCTTGAAAACGGATATTTGACCGTCGAAGCCAAAAAAGAGGAATCAAATGAAAAGAAGGATGCCCATTATCTGCGCAAAGAACGCACGTTCGGAAGCGCCGCCCGCAGCTTCTACGTCGGTGAAGACGTCGCGGAAGCCGATGTCAAAGCCGGCTACGATAAAGGCGTGCTCACGCTTTTCGTCCCGAAGCAGGGTACAAACGTCAAGGAAAAGAAATTCATCACCATCGGATGATCCGTTTTCCCACGGATCATCGGTCAGATTGTTTTCTGAAAAGCGCAACCGCGAACTGGTTGCGCTTTTTTTTGCCGTTGTGCAGAATGCCGTGATCCGCACCGTTTCGTTCATGATATAATAAGGATGAAATCGCCGAAAGGAGGCTGGAGCCATGATCGATGCACCGAAGAAAGACAATCATAAAGTCTTCATCGTCGCCACTCCGGCCGACCGCACGGCTGAATTACGCCTCGTTGCTGCGGAGCACCGTCTGGCTACGGTCAAGATGATCGATGCGAGCCGATTTGCGCCGACCATCGCCCCGGATTATCTCCTGTACATGTCCGAAGAACAGGGTCTTGACGTCCATCATGCCGCGATCTTGCCGCCGTTTTTTCCTTATGTGTTCAAGACGAACACTTCGGCATCGCCGCGCATTGCTTTTTTAGAAAGGCTTGTTGCCGACCTGATGGCGGCGGGGCTTTACGAACCGACCGCTTTTCGACCACCCTCGGAAACGCTCCGTCTTTGGAACGACTGCCCGCCGATTCCGATCCCGGGGTATGCCGATGTCCCCCGCGAATGGACGCATCCGGTCGCTTCTGAACCTATCGATCTTGTCATCACCATCGACGGTGAAAGCCAGATCCGGGCCGTCGTTGCCAGAATATCCCGGTTATTGCTTACCGGCTGCCGGCCCGCCGACATCAAGATCGTCAACGCCACGCCAGCCGATGTCCATAAACTCACGATCATCGCTGACATGTACGGATTTGTCATCAACGATACGACTTCGGAACGGCTTGAACGCTTTCCGCTCGCCGCGCGTTTTCTAGCTGAAAGCGCTCTAGCTTCGCCGCGGTCGACGCTTGCGGCTTGGCTTGCCGATTCCACCATTGCCGTTTTGGAAAATCAGCCGGTCATCGCGGCCATCGCCGACATCGTTTTCCGATACGGTGATGCGTTGCAGCAGCACCGCGAAATTCTGATCCACGAGTTTTCCGCCACTCCGGTCCTTCGGGAAGGCTTCACGAACGTCGTGGAATGCATCGGAACGGAAGGCGTTTCGCCGATTGCCGAGGCAC
>CAZFHR010000243.1:0-2580 GCA_964519115.1 uncultured Candidatus Izemoplasmatales bacterium | reverse complement strand
CATCGGCATCCTCTGGGATGCCCTGACTGATCCGATCGCCGGTTATCTGAACGACAACACCATCAGCCGCTTCGGCCGCCGAAGAAAGTACATGTTGCTGTTCTTCCTGCCGATGGCGATTTCCTTCCTCGTCCTCTTCAGCGTGCCGTCACTCTTCGTCGACGGCAACGAACCGCTGAAGATCCTGATTACGCTGACCCTCTATCTTTTGTTTACAACCTTCATCACCCTGGCTTCGACGCCGTTCCAGGCGATCATCAACGAGATCACCGACGATTACGACGAGCGGACCCGGATGATGACCTTCCGGATGATCGGCTCGGTTCTGGCCACCCTCTTGTCGGTCATCATCCCGGAATTTCTCGGCCTCGGCAATGCCAGTCAGAACAACACCCGCGGCTATCTCTCGATGGGCATCATCTTCGGGGGCCTGATGCTCCTGTTTGGCTATGCCTGCGCATTGGCGCTTCGGGAACGCAAGCCGGGGATCGACCGGACCCGGCACGCCTTCGCCTTCAAGAAATACTTCATCGAATCTTGGAAGAGCGCACCGTTCCGTCAGGTCTGCATCATGTATATGTTCTCCGTCATCACGATGAACTTCATCCAGGGCAACCTGGTATATTTCATCAATTATAAGATGTTGCTTCCGGGTCTGTTCCTGCCGATTGCCGGCGGGGTCATGGTGCTGGCGGTCGTGTTCATGCCTTTATGGATGCTGTTCTCCCAGAAAACCTCGAAGCGAACCGCATACATCGTTGCCGTCGCGCTCATCGCTGTTGCGCTGTTATCGCTCTTTTTCGTTCCAGCGTTTGATTACGCCGCTGCTGGCGTTATTCCGATCCAGGCGACGCCGGATCTTCTTCAGCCCGGATATCAGAATCTCGAGATTTTCTATATTCCCGATATCAATACTGATTATGGTCAGGTCGTCCAGGTGCTGTTCCAGACGACACCCTGGATTTTCGGCAGCATCCTCCTGCTTTCCCTCGGCTTTTCCGGCATCCAGATGTTGCCGTTCTCGATGGTTCCCGATGCCGTCAACTTCAGTACGAGCGCCAAAGACCGCAAGGAAGGCGCCTACTTCGGCATCGTCACCTTCGTCCAGAAACTTGGCTGGGGTCTTGGCATGCTCATGACGGGTCTGATCCTCGACTTGACCGGGTATCTGGAACCGGCGAAGGCGTTCACCTTCGCCAGTCAGAGCGCGTTGCTCACGGGACAGATTGTCCTGCAGTCGCCGGGGGCCGTTCTTGGCATCTCGGTGCTGTTCTGTCTCTTCCCGGCCGCAGCTGGAATCCTCGGCGCCATCTCCCTCCGTCACTATAAGGTGGATCGTGACGCCCTGCACCGGCAGATCGAGGAAATCGGTAAAGAAGAAGTGGAGAAAGTGATCGAAGTCCGGACCGTAGACAACAAGCTGGAAATCGAAAACTTCATCCGTCTCCATGAATCGATCTATGCGGACGATCCGCTCTATGTCTTCCCGATCCGCCGGGAAATGCGGATCATGCTGAGAAAGCAGTTGCTTCAGGGCGAATACAAAGAACCAGTGACCGCCTACAACGTCTACCGCAACGGCCGGATCGCCGGCCGCATCTGGTTGACGCTGTTCACGGCTCGTCCGGGTACGGTCAAGGAAAAGCGTCAGGGGGCCTTCAACTTCCTCGAGGCTATCGATGACGAAGCCGTCTTCAAGGCATTGTTTGATCAGGCGGGCAAGTGGTTCAAAGACCAGGACATTGATTTCTATTATGGAAATACCAATCCCCTCGATCCCGACGACGCCCGCGGCGTCCTCATCGAGGGATTCGAAGACGCGCCGGTGATCCTGTGTGTTTATAACAAACCCTACTATCAGAAACATCTGGAAGCATACGGTTTCGGAACCCATGAGGATCTATATGGGTATAAGTTGTTGTTATCAGATATTCCCTATGCCCGTTATGACGTCATCGACAGCATCAAGAAACGTTATGCCTTCGAGGTGAAAAGCGCTGACAAGAAGAACATCGACAAGGAAGCCCGCGACGTCATCGAAGTGATCAATCACTCGATCTCCGATGATTGGGACATGCGGGCGCCGGAACCAGAAAAAGTGTATGAACTTCTCCATTCTTGGAAGAATTTTCTGGATTTTGACTACATCAAGATCGCCCGGACTCTCGATGGCCGGCCGATCGGCTTTGGCATGATGGCGCCCAACTTCAACGAAGCGCTAATCAAGATCAAAGGTCGATGGAATCCAATCTCCATCTTGAGACTGCTCTACTACAAAAAAAGGATCAAGTCCACAAGGGCCATGATCCAGATGGTGGTTCTGGATTATCAGGGCAAAGGAATCATCCAGGCAATTTATAAGGATTACTTCGAATTGCTGCAGAAGCGGAACATCCGCTTCATCGATGCCTCGACGATCGAAAAGGGAAATCAGAAATCTCGGGCAGCCATCGAGAAGCTCGGCGGTAAGATCTATAAGGTGTTTCGTTTGTATGGTATTGAAATCTGACGTAGAGTTTCCTTGAAAACGAATACAATTATAGTATTTGTGTGACTGCACTGAGAAAGTGGCTACTACAA
>CAZFHR010000242.1:0-2590 GCA_964519115.1 uncultured Candidatus Izemoplasmatales bacterium | reverse complement strand
GCCCGAATTTCGGATCCAGGTCCAGTTCAGTCCGGATCGCCCGGTCGATGAGATCGAATGCAAATCCGTACGCGTCCGCATCAACGATGGCATTCATTGCCGCGAGCAGTTCTTTGTGGGAATGTTTCCGAAGCCGGCCGCAGACCACGGCCGCCTCGTCGCAGACATAACAGCGGCGCAGAGTTCCCCGCGAGAATACCGTCCCGATGTCATCGTAGACGTCGATATCGGCGAGCCGACCGAGCGGGGAGGCTTCTTCCGCCTGAACCGACTCTGCTTTTTTGGCTTTGGGTGAAACATCGGGAAAACTGGCAAGAAAAAAGGGGCCGTCGGCGTTTTCGTCCGTTGCCACGACGGTTGCGCCAGCGTGCAAAGCGGCCGCGAATCGGCCAACGACGTAACGCGCTGCCGGCGTCGTCTTGTCGGGACCCGGAACGTTGGCGCGGACGGCGACGACACAGCCATTTGTGACCGTCATCAGGTCGATCTGCTCTTTCCGCTTCTGCCTTCCGGCGAGAATTTCGTCAAGACTTGCCATATTTGCTTTTTGCGATTGCCTTCAGCATCGACCGGTTTGCCGGTGGCACGAGGGCGAGGGCGGCTTCGGTTTCACCGGTTGCCAGCAGCTTCCGTACCCGGGAAGCGCTGATCGGATCACCATCAGCCTCATAGCGGACGATTTCTTCGATTCCCGTTTTGAGGATTTCCTTGAGAATGGCGTTATAGCGGATCATCATCGGATCCGTTTCCGTACCGATGTAGCGTTTGGTGATATGGAGCGCTGGCATGAAACGATCGCGGAAAATGACGGCGTCGAGACGGGCGTGCGCCTCGTCGCGGTCATCCATCGTCTTCAGGAAATAACTCGGAAACGTCAGATCGGAAACGACATATTTCGTCGAGGGCAGAACGATGACATTACCGAGGACGCGGCACCCGAGCCAGACCATCGCCGACCGTTCCTGATAGGTGAAGGCCGAGCGGTCTTCTTCCAGGACGAAAACGAGCAGAAAGGCATGCCTGGCGGCGGCGTATTCGATCAGTCCGAGGTGGCCGAGCGTCATTGGGTTGCAGTTGACGACGATGGCGCCGAGGTCGGTCTCACCGACCGCCCTTCCCGTCGTCCGTTCGACGGCGGTCCGGATCGTGGCCAGTTCATCCGCCAGCAGCGGATAACCGCTCTCGAGGATGACGACTTTCGCGGAAACGGCGACTGTCTGGAAATGCAGACTCATAAAGATCGGAACATACTCCGGCTTGGTGTAGACGAGCCGGCGATGAATGCCTTCGGCGTTCATTCTGGCGATGAGTTCGGACGTGATCGCTTCCGCCAGATTTTCACCCCGGCGGGTCGGATCAACGGCGAGATGGCTCACCAGTTCGCCGGTCCGCGACACGGTGGCGACCACGACGCCGTTTTCTTCGGCAAAAAGCGTTTCCGTCGGGTTGCGGGGAGCGTCGAGGTCAGCCAGCGCCAAAAAAGCGGCGATGGCCGCCCGTTCTTCTGCAAGAAGCGCCTGTCGGATCATGGCGAAGCCCTCCTTTCCCTATCGGGGTGTAATCGCGCGGACGACGTCGATCGTCGTGCCGTCGCGATAGCGGACGCAGGCGACGATCCTGCCATCCGGATGTGGACGTTTGGGAATGCCGGTCATGTCATGGGCGATCGCCATCAGATCGGCGATCGGCAGGATCGGTACATGAAAACGGTTCAGGGTCTGGATCAGGTCAGCCCGCCGCGGATTGACGGCGATGCCGCGTTCGGTGACGAGGATGTCGATGTCCTCGCCGGGGGTGGTGATGGTCGTGACATGTTCCATGATGATCGGCAGTCTGGCTTTGACGAGGTTCGTCGTGACCAAGGTCACCTTCGCCCCGTGGGCGGTGTCGGCGTGACCGCCGGAGCCGCCGATGATCCGGCCGAGTGAATCGGTCGTCACGTTCACGTTGAAGTCAAGATCGATTTCAGTCGCGCCGAGGATGACAAAGTCAAGGTCGTCGACGACCGGATGCGGTTGATGGAACGGATTTCCATAACAGGATGCGGAAATCGCCCGATGACGGTCATTCTCGCGATAGGAACGGACGGCTTCGAGGTCGAAGCACTGCACGTCCATCAAGGCGTCCACGCGACCGCATTCCAGCATGTCGACGTATTGCGAAGTGATGCCACCGGAAGCGAAGCGGGCGCGAAGATTCCGTTCTTCCATGATCCGCCGTACAAAAGCAACGACCGCGAGCGAAGTCCCGCCGGCGCCCGTCTGCATCGAGAAGCCGTCGCCAAGGAGGCCGAGACGGTCGAGAACCGTCGCCGCGTCGCGGGCGATTTTAAGCCCGACCGGATCCTTCGTGATCCGCGTCGTTCCGGAAACGATGCCGGCGGCGTCGCCGATCGAGGCGACTCGGACAACGAGGTCGACCCGCTCTGCGGGAATTTCCGGATCCAAGACATTGTCGATGATCTCGTCGGTGACGAGAACGACTTTTCTCGCATACATCGAATCGGGAATGGCATAGCCGATGGCGCCGCAGGCGTTCTTCCCGAGGCGGCCGGTGCCGTTGCCCTGACGATCGACCGCGGGCATGGCAA
>CAZFHR010000241.1:0-2591 GCA_964519115.1 uncultured Candidatus Izemoplasmatales bacterium | reverse complement strand
TACATCAGGCCGTCGCGATGGACGGTGACTTCGAGAAATTCCGAAAGGGCGTTCACGACCGAGGCGCCGACGCCGTGCAGACCGCCGGAGACCTTGTACGCACCACCCGCCGCACCGAACTTGCCGCCGGCGTGGAGTTTCGTGAAGATGACCTCAACGGCCGAAACACCCGACGGATGCATGTCGACGGGCATGCCGCGGCCATCGTCGGAAACGACGACGGAATTGTCTTCCTTGATGACGACCTTGATGCTCGATCCGTACCCCGCCAGGACCTCGTCGATCGAATTGTCGACGATTTCCCAGACGAGATGGTGCAACCCCCGCGCATCGGTGCTGCCGACGTACATGCCCGGGCGTTTGCGGACGGCTTCGAGTCCTTCTAGTATTTGAATCGACTGCGCTGTGTATGCCGATGTGACTTTTTCGCTCATGCCATCCGACCCCTTTTTCTCGTCTCTATTATACAATATTTTTCACATTTTTTATACTTAAATTTCCGCCGCTACGTGATATAATGGTTAGCATCGAAAAGGAGGTGCAGGCATGAATATCGCTTTGCTGGTCTTCGCTTATTTGTTCGGCTCGATTCCCTTCTCGCTGATTCTCGGCAAGATGTTCAAAAACATCGACATCCGCAAGCACGGCAGCGGCAACCTCGGCACGACGAATGCTTTTCGGGTGCTTGGAAAAGTCCTCGGCTTGGCCGTCCTGCTGCTCGATACCCTGAAAAGCGGCGGTCTCGTCTTCCTGATCCAGCATACTGGCCTGTTCGCTTCCTTCGACCTGTTTCATCCGCTCGTCTATGGCGTCGCCGCCGTCGTCGGCCACGTCTTCCCGGTCTGGCTCGGATTCAAGGGCGGAAAAGGCGTCGCCGCCTCGTTTGGGTTGCTGCTTGCCTACAATCCCTGGATCGCGATCATTCTTCTGCCGGTGTTCCTCGGCGTCGAATACGCCACCCGCTTCGTGTCGGTCGCCTCGACCGTCACCGCCCTGGCGAGCGTCATCCTCGTCACGCTTCTCTATTTCTTATGGATTCCCGACCTCGGCCTTGTGATCGCCACGATCGTTTCCACCGCGATCATCCTCTGGCGCCACCGCGCCAACTACCAGCGGCTGAAGGCCGGAACGGAGAGCCGCGTCAAGCTTTTCGACAAACTCGATCGCCTGTTTGGCAAAGCGCCCCGTTGAGGGCGTTTTCTTTTCAGCGCTGGTTCTTGTGATGGAAAATATCGATTATTTTCATATTCCGCAATAATCCACTCCCGTTTCGCGTATATTAAGTGAAACCTGAAGGGAGGTTTTGAAAATGTTAGTTAAAAAAATGTTGATAGGAATCACCTCCTTGGTGATCTTCCTCGGATTGTTCGTCAGTTGCGGCACGGTCGCAGCGGAAGATGCATACGTGACTCTCGACATCAATCCGAGCATCGATCTTACCGTCAATACCAAGGATATCGTGATCGATGCGAACGCGCTCAACGAAGATGGCGATCTGCTGTTGCTCGAACTCGATCTGATCGGTGAAACCCTCGAGGACGCCATCGGCATGATCATCGACAAGGCCATCGATCTGGGCTTCATCGACATCGAAGCCGCGGAAACGCTCGTTTCCGTCTCCGCCATCGCCACCACCGCCGAATACGGCGAAACGATCCGCAACCGCGTCATGGAACATGTGGACAACGCCTTCATGGACCGGGCGATGATGGGCAAGGCCGTTGCCAAGACGCAATCCGGAAGCACCATCGCCGAAGCCAATGAACTCGCCACGACCCCGGAAAAGCTTACTCTTGCGAAGAAAGCCTGCGAACTCGACGATGAACTGACGATTGAGCAAGCGGTTGCAATGGATCCGGTGGCCCTGATGGCCCGGATTCAGACGAAGAACGCTGAAAACAAGGGCATCGCCCAGGATCTCAAGGATGAATTCCAGGCCGCCCGCACGCTGATCCAAGAAGAATACCAGCCGCAGATTCAGGCGCTCGTCGCCGAAATCGCCGCTGTGGCCGAAGCCGATGGCGACACCACAGCCCTCGAAACCGAACTTGATGCACTGCGGACCGAATTCCGGGCCGAACTCGCTACTCTGCGCGACGAATACCATCTCGACACGGACGCCGTCCGCGCCCAGCTGCAGACCACCTACACCGCCCGCATCAGCGAACATGCCGCTGCGGTCACGGCGTTCCGTGCCCAGACGCAGACGCGGCTGAATCAGATGCGCGCCGCCATCGAGAATTATCAGAAAGGGATCACGACCACGCACGTGACGTCGACCCAGACCAGTTCGACCGCTACTTCGGGAACGGGCGGAAATTGATCTGACCGATCAACGGAATAATCAATGAAGCCAGGAAGGGCGCACGGCGCTCTTCCTTTTTCATGAAAAAACGCGTCGGCGGCGCCGGCGCGTTTGCTCTTCATCATTGGTTCACTTGGCTTGCTTCATCGACGCCATGACTTGGCGGACCTGCTTTTCGGACGGGGTGCGGCCCATCTGCGACATCATCGCGCGGATCATGTTTTCGTTCACCGGCGGATTTTTCTCGAGATAATTCTTGAAATACTTCCGGGCGAGAAAAAACCCG
>CAZFHR010000240.1:0-2608 GCA_964519115.1 uncultured Candidatus Izemoplasmatales bacterium | reverse complement strand
GGCGGCCGTGATCCCCTCTTTCTTGCGAAGGACTATATGCCATTTCTAGAGACCAGGGTCGTTCCGCTTCTCGTCGGTGAATCGATCGATTCCTTCCGCATCCTTGCGGAAAAATACGATCATCTCGAAATTGACGGAAAACGGCTTCATACGGCGATCCGCTATGGTCTGACCCAGGCGATTCTCAACGCCGTGGCCAATGAACGTCGCGTGACGATGGCCGAAGTCATCCGCTTGGAATACGACATTCCCGGTGATCGCTATGACCCGGTTCCCGTCTTCACCCAGACCGGTGACGAACGCTATACGAACGTCGACAAAATGATCATGAAGCAGGCGGATGTGCTTCCGCACGCCCTCATCAACAACGTCGATACGAAGCTCGGACGGCAAGGCGAACTGCTACTAAACTATGTCGCCTGGCTGCGCGACCGGATTCTCTCGCAGCGTACCGTTCCCACCTATGCGCCGGTCCTGCATATCGACGTATACGGCACAATCGGCATCGCCTTCGACTACGATTTCGACCGCATCTTCCGATATCTGCTCGAACTGGAAAAGACGGCCGCGCCGTTTGCCATCCGGATCGAAGGTCCGGTCGATACCGGCGACCGGCAGGGAACGTTTGACGCTTTGAAGAAACTTACGGCGATGATCGATGAAGCGGGTTCGCATCTGGAAATCGTCGCCGACGAGTGGTGCAACACCTACGAAGACGTCGTCGAATTCGCCGATGCCAAAGCCGGGCACATGCTTCAGATCAAGACTCCCGATCTCGGTGGCGTGAACAACGTCGTCGCAGCGATCCTTTACTGCAATAAGGCACACATCGGCAGTTACTGCGGCGGCACCTGCAACGAAACGAACCTGTCGGCGGAAACGACGACCAACATCGCCATCGCCTGTCGCGCCGACCAATGCCTCGCCAAGCCGGGGATGTCGGTCGACGACGGATTCATGATCGTCAAGAATGAAATGAATCGGGTCATCGCCATCGCGAACGACCGAGCCATGGAAAGACGGGAAAAGAAATGAAAATCGGAGCCGCCGGCACCCTGGAATCCAACGACGCCGTCCTGACCGTGCGGGAAAGCGTCGGAATCACGATCGTAATCGAGAGCATCGTCGATGCTTTTTTCCACGATCAGATCGAAGCGGCGATCCGCGCGGAGCTCGTACTACTCGGCATCCGCGATATCGACGTGAAATGCCAGGACAAAGGCGCGCTCGATTGCACGATTCGCGCGCGATTGCGCGCCGCCGTGAGGCGAATGGAGGAAGACCATGCATAGAAGCCTGTTATTCATTCCCGGAAACAACCCGGCGATGCTTCAGAACGCCGACATCTTCGGTGCGGACGCCCTCATCATCGATCTTGAGGATGCGGTTTCCGCCGTGGAGAAGAACGCCGCCCGCGAACTCGTGAAGGAATACCTGAAAACCTGGGAATTCGGAAAAACGGAAGTGATGGTCCGCATCAACGGCGCCAGAACGGACGAATACAAGCGCGACATCGAAGCCGTCGTCTGTGCAAAGCTCGATGCCATCGTTTTTCCGAAGGCCGACGTAGAATCGCTCTATGATCTTGACCTGTTTCTGACGGAAACGGAAGCCATGAACGGCGTAACGAAGAAAATCGCCATCGTAGCGATCGTCGAAACGGCTACCGGCGTCGTCGAAACCGACGACATCGCCACGATGCCGCGGGTGCGGGCGATCCTGCTCGGCGGCGAAGATCTCGCTACCGACATGGAAATCGTCCGGACCAAGGCTGGCGCGGAAATCGCCTATCCGCGGGCCCGCGTCGCTTTTGCCTGCAAGGCGGCTGACATCGACGCGATCGACACACCTTTCACCGACGTGACGGATGGCGAAGGGTTGGAAGCCGATGCCCAAACGGCCCGTTCACTCGGATTTTCCGGCAAAGCCGTCATTCATCCCAATCAGATCGAAGCGGTCCATCGCACCTTCTCACCCACACCGGAACAGATCCGCTGGGCACGGCGCGTCATCACCGCCGCCGCGATCCCCGCAAACCAGAAGAAAGGCGCCTTCGGTCTTGATGGCAAGATGATCGACAAGCCCGTCATCCAACGCGCCCGCAGACTCATCCAAAAAGCCGCCCTGTGCGGACTGATCGGGGAGAACGATGAACAATAGCCTCGGCCGGGAATGCCCGGCAGGATTCCGTCCCTTTGCGGACGCCTCCGCCTGCCATCGTGAAGAACGCCGGCTCGTGCCGGAAAAAACACCGGTTTCAGAGCCGGTTTTTTGTAGTTCCTTGGCTGAAGCGTTCGACCGGCTGGAAATCCGGGACGGCATGACCCTCTCCTTCCACCATCATCTCCGCGATGGCGACAAGGTACTTTCACTGGTCGTGGAAGAAATCGCAAGACGGGGACTGAAGGATCTGACCTTCGCCCCGAGTTCGATTTTCCCCTGTCACGAATCCCTGGTTTCGCTGATCGAAGCCGGCCAGGTCACCGGACTCGTCTGTAACTATATGAACGGTCCGGTCGCCGACGCCGTCAGCGCCGGTCGACTGAAGAACGTCGCCATCATGGACACCCATGGCGGCCGGGCGCGGGCGATCGAGTCCGGCGATCTC
>CAZFHR010000239.1:0-2620 GCA_964519115.1 uncultured Candidatus Izemoplasmatales bacterium | reverse complement strand
GGCCTCGTCGTCCATCGGTTTGAGGAAGCGGGCGGCATAGAGATCGATACCGAGGGCTTCGTGGGCGATCAGCGACCGCATCCGTTCGACGTTATCGCCGTAGCAGACAAGGTTTAGGCGACCGTCACCATCGAACTTCCGCCAGGAAGGCTTGCGGATAAGATCTTCACCGGGGTGACGTTTCACTTCATTGACGACGCTCGCATTGGAATAGCGCATGGCAACCGGACCCCGGGCGATGTCGAAGGCATAGTCGAGCAGGGCGTAGGCTTCTTCCGCATCCGCCGGCTGGACGATCGTCATGTTGGGCAAATGGCGGAGATAGGCGATGTCGAAGACGCCATGATGGGTATCGCCGTCTTCGCCGACCAGGCCGGAGCGGTCGATGCCGAACACGACGTGGAGGTTCTGGCGACAGACGTCATGGTTGGTCTGGTCGTAGGCGCGCTGCAGGAAAGAGGAATAGATCGGGACGAAGACGGGGACGCCGTTGAGGACCAGCGCCGCCGAAAAACAGACGGCGAAGGATTCGCAGATGCCGACATCGATGATATGGTCGGCGTGTTTTGCTTGGAAATCGACCAGCTCGGATCCGGGGATCATCGCCGGGACGACGACGCGGAAGGTGTCGCCGGCGTCGGCCTTCTTCATCAGATAGCCGCTGACAATATTACTCCATGAGCGGATGTTTTCCGCTTTTTTGAATTTGGGCAGGCCGGTCGCGATATCAAACGGCTTGACCCCGTGCCACAGTCCGATCCGGTCGTCTTCCGCCGGGGCATAGCCTTTGCCCTTTTTGGTGATGATATGAAGGACGCACGGGCGGTTCAGGTTCTTGACGAGATTCAGGTATTTGACCAGGCGCTTGATGTCATGGCCGTCGATCGGGCCGTAGTACTTGAAGCCGAAATCATCAAAAATCGTCGTGTTGCTCGCCAGCTGGCGGAGGGCCATGGCAAATTTCTCTTTCCAGACATGAAGGAATTTCGGCAGTTTACGGCCGCGCCTGACGGCGGTCCGGTACGATTTTGAACTGCGCATCGACGTGAGCAACTTGGCGAAGGTGCCGACGTTTTTCGAAATCGACATCTCATTGTCGTTCAGAACGATGATCGGAGCGAGATCGCGGCGATGACCAAGATAGTTGAGAGCTTCGAACGAAAGTCCGCTGTTGAGACTGCCGTCGCCGACGACGGCAACCGTCTTGCCGGTTCCCCCGGCGATGACGCGGGCGGTTTCAAACCCGGCGGCGGCGGCGAGGGCGGTGGAGGAATGACCGGCTTCCCAGACATCATGCACGGATTCGTGGCGTTTAAGGAATCCGGAGAGTCCCCCGTAGCTGCGCAGGGTCGGGAACGCCAAAGCCCGTCCTGTGAGGATTTTGTGCGTGTAGGCCTGATGGCCGACATCAAAGATGAGTTTGTCGGTCGGGCTGTCGAAGACCTTGTGCAGTGCGATCGTCAGTTCGACGACGCCGAGATTGGAGGAAAGATGGCCACCCGTTTCGGAAACGTTGTCAAGCAGAAAAACGCGAATTGCGGAAGCGAGTTCCTGCAATTCGCTGATCGATGCCGTTTTGAGGAAAGCGGGATCCTTGATCCCCTTGACGTCGATCACGGCCGTCTGCTCATTCCTGCGATTTCGGAAAATCGGAAAGGCCTTCGTCGCCGGCCAGTTTGACGACGACGTTTTCGGCGTTCTTGAGCAGGTCGTGGCAGCGTTTGGCCAAAACGAGGCCTTCATTGTACTTCGCGACGGATACCTCAAGCGGGAGTTCGCCCTGTTCCAGTTCGCGGACGAGGACCTCCAGCCGTTTCAATGCTTCTTCGAAAGACAGTTCTTTTTCCATGTTCAGGCATCCTTTCTGACCGCCATGACGTGGCAGTCGGCCGCGCCGTCGGCGAGTAAGACGTCGATCCGGTCACCGGGTTCGAGGTCGATAACGGTTTTGACGATGTGATTATTTTTATGAACGAGCGCATAGCCTTTGGCCATGATCGAAAGCGGGTTCACGAGTTCCAGTCTTTGAACGGTGGTGCCATACTGGTAACCGGAAGCGGCGATGATCGCCCGGATCCGCTGGCTGAGTCGGTCGGCGAAGAGCGAAACGCTCTGGCGACGTTCGGCGAGCAGCTTGTCCGGACGCATCCGGTCGAGCCGGTCGCTGAGATTGAGAAGCCGCATTTGTGCTTTTTCCAGAAGCCGTGCCGGATTCTGAAATACATAGGAGGCGGTGAGATGCTCAAGCCGTTCGCGGGAAGCAGCGACGGCTTTTCCGGCGACGTATTCGACTTTCCGGTTTAATACCGTGATGCGTTCCGCCATCGTCCGGCGGTCGGGTACGACGACTTCGGCTGCCCCCGACGGCGTCGGAGCGCGCAGATCGGCGACAAAGTCGGCGATCGTGAAGTCGGTTTCGTGACCGACGGCGGCGACGATCGGAATCCGGGAAGTGAAGATCGCCCGGGCGACCGCTTCTTCGTTGAACGGCCAGAGATCTTCGATCGATCCGCCGCCCCGGCCGACGATGAGGACATCGGCGACAGCGTCGTCATTGGCCCGAGTGATCGCCTTGACGAGCGAATCGCGGGCATCCGGCCCCTGGACGAGTGCGGGATAG
>CAZFHR010000238.1:0-2631 GCA_964519115.1 uncultured Candidatus Izemoplasmatales bacterium | reverse complement strand
TCGCCGTGGCCGTCGGCCGGACCGGTGCCTTCTTCCGCTCACCAAGGGTTGCGGTTTGGTCGTTCAGAAGTTCTAGTTCGGCTTTGCGAACCGCGTATGCCCCCAGCCGGCTTTCCGCCTGCTGAATCAGGAGCAGATGATCGGCCAGTATCTGCCGCTTTTCGGCGATGAGAGCGGCGACCGTAACGTTCGCTGCCGGCAAAGTCGTTTCGATGAATCCGAAAGCGCGCAATCCTTCGATTACCTGCTGATCTTCATCGAAGAAGATCGCAACGATTACGGCGACGCCGTCCGGACCGGTTCCATAAAAGGATACCTCCGTGCCGAGTCGGAGCGCTTCCGGCTCGAAGTCGGGACGTTTCGCCGGGGCGATATGACCAGAATGCAAAACGATGGAACGGCTGACTCCCAGCTCCGCCGGCGCCAGCTCGAGCGTTTCCCATGGCAACAGGCCGAGAATTTCGGTCTTCAGCGTCAGATTTTCACCCTGCAGGCGGGCAATCTCCTCGTCGGCGGCTTCGATGTCGTGAAGCAGACGCTCGCGAGCCGGGTCGTCGGTGGTGAAGTCCTGTTCGGATACCGTGACGGGTCCGGTCGGCGGCTGGTGCTTCGCCGTATATTTTTTCAGTAGTTTCAGCGATTTTTCCGTCCGCGCAAGCAAGGCTTCTTCCCGCGTCGGATCGGCGGATACCGTTTCTTCGGAGCTTTTCAGAAACATCAGGCAACCGGATTTCTGAAGCGATGCCAGCACCGGTTCCCGGTCTTCGGATAGAATCGCGATCCGGGCTTTCTTCATCGGAACGATCATACGCCCGTCACCTTCTTCAGGATGGCATGGAGCGCCTGTTCCTTCCGCACGGCGGCGTTTTTTTCGTCCTGACGATCTGACGCTAATCCCGCCTTGACGATCCGTTCATGGTCCGCGACGGCGCGCTTGGCGGCGGCGTCTGCAATCGCCAGGATCTCGGCGTCGGTCGCTTCGCTGCGTTTCTTGATGATCGCATCGATTTCTTTCCGGGTGGCGTCAAGCAGCTTCTTGGCGGCTTCGGCGGCTTCGGTTCGCATTTGTTCGGCGGCGTTTTCCGCGCGTTGGATGGATTCGAATATCGGCATGTTCCATCACCTCCGTTTCAGATTTTCGACTTAATTATTATATCATACCTGACGGCGTTTACCAAGAAGAAAACACTGTCGTTTACAAATGACGTTTTCATCTCGCCCATAGGGCGGAAAGCAGCCCGACGGCCGTTTCGATCCGATCGGCGGCGATGCCGGCATAACCGATGACGAGCGCATCCGCAAACACCCCGGGACTAGCAGAACCACCATAGGCGGAAAGGCCGGCGAGCCGGATTCCGGCCGCCGCCGCGCTTTCGACGAGTTCGTTCTCGCTCATTCTGTTGGCGACCTTCATCAGGAAGTGAAGCCCGGCATCCGCCGAGACGATCTCGACGATGCTGGCGAGCGGTGAGGCGTATAGGGCTGCGATCAGCCGATCACGACGGTCCTTGTAGGCGTTGCGCAGTCGCGCCAGATGGCGCTCGAACCGGCCTTCTGCCATGAACTTGGCAAGCGTCGCCTGTTCGAAATTGGAGACCGTGCAGGCGTAATGTCCCAGTTCTTCCCGATAGCGTTTCAGCAGATCCGGGGGCAGAACCATATAGCTGATTCGAAGCGACGGTGCCAGACTTTTCGTAAACGAATTCATATAGATGACGCAACCCGCGGTGTCCAATCCCTGAAGGGCAGGAATCGGCTGACCGGAAAAACGGAATTCGCTATCATAGTCGTCCTCGATGATGTACCTGCCTGTTCCTTCGGCCGCCCAGGTGAGCAGTTCGCGCCGGCGACCGATCGGCATGACGACGCCGGTCGGGAACTGATGCGAGGGCGTCACATGAACGAATGTGGCGCGCGTCCGTCGCAAGGCCTTCACGTCGATGCCGGCCCGGTTGACGGGAATCCGGATCGTCCGGGCGCCGTTGGCTGCGAGGATGCGGAGGATTTTCGGATACCCCGGATCTTCGACGGCATAGGCGGCATCGCGGCCGAGCAGTTGGACGATCAGACTGGTGAGATATTCGGATCCGGCGCCGACGACGATCTGCGCCGGATCGGCGACGATGCCGCGGTAATCGGCGAGATGAACGGATATCGCCGTCCGCAATGCATAGGAACCCTGGGGATGAACGGCGTTCAGAAGATCGCGCTCGGGACCGGCTAGGACGGCGCGGGCAAGTTTTGCCCAGGCGGCATACGGAAACAGGGTCGGATCGACGGCACCGGTCGTCAGGTCAAAGAGCGGTTTAGGAATCGACTGCGGTTCCGCGATCGGTTCTGACAGCGGTTTCCGGGACGACGCCGCGACGGGAGAAGCCAGAACGAAATGGCCGCTCCGCAGGACGCTTTCGAGATACCCTTCGGCGACGAGCTGGGCAGCTACGATCCTGATAAGAAAGACAGCAAAGGCCGTGCGGCCTTCAACGCCAAGACGGACTGGCGCTGCACCACCCAGCCGGGCAAGCTCTATTTCCACCTCTTCAAGTGGCCGGGCGCGACGTTTGTCACGCCCGAGGTCAAGGGCAAGGTTGTGAAGGCGATTGCGCTAGCTGACCGCACGCCGCTCGCGTT
>CAZFHR010000237.1:0-2652 GCA_964519115.1 uncultured Candidatus Izemoplasmatales bacterium | reverse complement strand
GGGCGTGAGGCAGGCGGTGATTCCCCACAGGTGTTCGCCAAAACTCGGATAGTCGGCCTGATGATCGACGCACCAGTCGCGGTTCGCATAGGTGGCGATCCGCGAATTTTCGAACCAGTCGATGCCGTCGCTGTCCACGATGCGGGCAAAATCGACCCAGGCATGGGAATACTGGTAGACGAAGAGCGGATTGGCCGGTGAATAGATGTATTCTGGGCCCTTGTATGCTCCCCGCTTCCGCTCGAAGCCGGCATAGAGGGCGCGAGCCGTGGCGGGCGTGACGGCGTCGGATCCGGCCGCGAGGAAATACATCGACAGCTGTTCGGCGTACATGTTCCACTGATGGATCCAGGCATCAGACGATTTGCCACGATAGTCGCCGCCGGGGAGCGGGTTGTATGCCATCCGGAACAGGGTTCTGCCGTCTTTTTCAAAGACGTAATGGTTCCAGTCGACGCGTTCGTAAATCGCGGTGAACAGGCGGTGGAGTTCGGGATCGTCGAAATAGGCGTCGGCACAGATTGCGCCATTGAGGAAAAGCGTCGTGTCAATCGTCGAATACTCGCATTTCTTCCAGGTCTGGCCCGTATGCAGATCCGCGAAATGAACGAAAAATCCGTGATCGTGGTCGATCGTTTCGGCAAACGTCCGAAACGTCAGAAGCGCGGCTTTCTTGGCAACGTCGTAATCGATGAAGCCGCGTTCGACGCCGATCGGCAGGGCGGAAAGCCCGAAGCCGACGCAGGCGACCGACGCCCGGCCGGGCGTCTTCGTACCATCGGCGACGAGTCCGTATGCCGGGCTCTTTTCATCGCGGTTGGCGAGTTCCATGAAATAGTTGAATGACCGTTGCAGTTCGCTTGTCAATAAGTCCATGTTGTCCTCCGAAACGTTTCAATACGCTTCTATTGTACCCTTTCAGATGAAAATCCGCAATCCGCGAAAGCGAAAAAAAGACATTCGGAATGTCTTTCGAATGTCTTCATTGGATATCGATGATGCGCATCGTGTTCGTGCTGCCGTGTTTCTGACCCCAACCGGTCGTGATGATGATCTGCGCTCCCGGTTTGAAACCGAAATCCTTGGCCACGTCATTGGCGAGCCGGTCGAAATGTTCGAAGTCCGTGACATCGCTCCTGAGCGTTGCCCAAACGCCCCAGTAATAGGAGAGTTTGCGGCAGGTGTGGATCGAATCGGTGATTGCGATGATTGGCACCGACGGGCGGAACTTGCAGATTCGTTTCGCCGTGCCGCCGGTCTCCGTGAAGGCGACGATGACTTCCGCTTTGGGCAGTGTCAGGGCCGTCTGGGCGACGGCGATGCCGATGGCGTCGTTGATCGTCTTCTGACTGGTCTTGATCGACTTGGCGAGGCGTTCGTCGTAGGGCATGATTTCTTCAATCGCCTTGGCGATCGTATCCATCGTCTGAACGGCTTCGACCGGGTATTCGCCGGCCGCCGATTCGCCGGAAAGCATGATCGCATCGGAGCCGTCGAGGATCGCGTTGGCGACGTCGGAAGCTTCTGCCCGCGTCGGGCGCGGATTCGTCATCATCGACTCGAGCATATGGGTTGCGGTGATGACCGGTTTGCCCGCTTCATTGGCGCGCTGGATGATTTTTTTCTGATAGATCGGGACGAGGGCGGTCGAGACTTCGACGCCGAGGTCGCCGCGGGCGACCATCACGCCGTCGGATACGGCGAGGATGGCATCGAGGTTATCAACGCCTTCCTGGTTCTCGATCTTGGCGATCATTTCGATGTCTTCCTTGCCGATTTCCTTCAGGATGGCCCGGATGGCGAGGATGTCTTCGGGACGACGGACAAACGATGCGGCGATCATGTCAACGCCGTTTTCAACCGAAAAGATGATATCTTCGCGGTCTTTGGCGGAAAGAAACGGCATTGAAAGGATAACGTTGGGAACATTGACGCCCTTTTGGCTCTTGATCGGACCGGAATTGGCGATCTGGCATTTCATCGCCGTCGACGTCACTTCGAGGACGTCGAGCCGAATCTTGCCGTCGTCGATCAACAGATAGTCGCCAGCCTTGATGTCGTCGAAGAGTTGCGGACAAGTGATATGGAACCGGTCGTGGTTCCCGAGGATTTCCTCGCGCACCACGGTCACGAGATCGCCCTTTTTGAAATAGGCTACGTTGTTTTCAAATAGGCCGGTGCGGATTTCGGGACCTTTGGTGTCGCACATGATGCCGATGTAGCGGTTCAGCTTGATCGCCATCTTCCGGATCATCGTGATCCGATTCAGGTGCTCTTCGTGCGTTCCGTGGGAAAAATTGAGGCGGGCGACGTTCATGCCGGCCGTTATCATTTTCTCGATCATCGCTTCCGAATCGATCGCGGGACCGATCGTGCAGATGATTTTCGTCTTTCGTTTCATGGTTGGACCTCCCTACGCGGTGACCTGCGCGCCATCAATTGCATTATACATTATTTCGACAAAAAACGCATCGGGTCATTCGTTTTCTTCGTTGGCGCGGATGCGCCGCATGTCCCATTTCTTGCGTTCGTTGGTTTCGAGAATCGTTTTCCGGATCCGGATCGATTTCGGCGTGATTTCGACGAGTTCGTCGTCGTTGATGTAGTCAAGGCACATTTCCAGGGTCATCGCCCGCGGCCGTTTGAGAATGA
>CAZFHR010000236.1:0-2676 GCA_964519115.1 uncultured Candidatus Izemoplasmatales bacterium | reverse complement strand
AGGCTAAACCGGCGGAATTCGCAACCTGGCAGAGACATTGTCAGGAACGCGAGTCTCTGTTCATCTCCACTTACATCCGGTCGCTTCCCGATGCGGCCGCCATTCAGGCTTCGCTGCCGCCGCTGTGGCGAAACAAGACGACAGTTCTCGGCATCAACGCCCTGGCTCCGACGCTGCGGGAACGGATGAAACGATGAGAAAAATCGTCCTCGCCCCGAACTCGTTCAAGGGCAGCCTGACGAGCGCGGAGGCCGGTGCCGTGATGAAAAAGGCGGTCCTTGAGGCCGATCCGGACTGTCAAATCGTCGAAATGCCGATATCCGACGGCGGCGAGGGATTCGCCGATCGTTTTCTCTGCCGATTCGGTGGAAAGCGAATTCCGGTCGAAACTACCGATGCCCGGAACCATCCCCTCATCTCGTACTACGTCCGTCTTCCCGACGGTACGGCCGTCGTTGAACTGGCCCTGACCGCCGGCCTACATCTTGCCGGTCCCCATCCCGATCCGAGTACCGCAACGACGTTTGGCGTCGGGACCGTTTTGCGTCAGGCGGCACACGACCAGGCAAAAACAATCCTCATCGGTCTGGGTGGCAGCGCCACGAACGATGGCGGGTGCGGTCTTGCGGCCGCCGTCGGCGTCCGTTTCCTCGATGCATCCGGAAATGCATTCGTGCCGGTTGGTGCAAACCTCTCCCGGATTGCGAGAATCGACGCCGCCGGCATCGATCCGGCTTTCGCCGACATCCCGATCCGCGTCGCCTGCGATGTCGACAATCCCCTCACCGGACCGGTTGGCGCCACGCGGACGTTCGCGCGCCAAAAAGGGGCCGATCCGGTCATGATCGAACGGCTGGACGCCGCCCTCGGCAGTTATGCCACACTGCTGCAAAGACAATTTCAGTTTGATCCTGAATTCCCCGGTGCCGGCGCGGCTGGCGGAACCACCGTTGCCCTGAAGCTGTTTTTACACGCCATCATCGATCACGGCACCGACGTTGTCCTCGACGCCTTCGGCTTCGATGAAGCCCTTCGCGGCGCTGACGCCGTGTTCACCGGCGAAGGCCGGCTGGATTCCCAAAGTTTTGGCGGAAAGGCCCTTGACGGAATTCTCAGACGCGCCTTCAAGCAAGGGATACCGGTCGTCACCTTTGCGGGGAGGATCGAAGGAGTTCCGCCGGATCGTCTGCCATCAGGACTGACGGCGATCGCCATCACTGATGCTGATGTCCCCCTCGATGATGCGATTGCCGGAGTGTCCAAGTATTTGTATGACGCCGTCCGCCGCTATTGCCAGATGCATTAACAAAAAGATAATGGAAAGTGATTTCCCATCACCATCGTCCCAAGCTTGCCTTTGTCAGGCTTTTTTGTTTACGCGTCTTTAAACTACATCTTTTTTTCTTTCTAGTAAATATATATCATTCAATGTGTTTTATTAATTTTTTTGTATGCATTGATAGAATAGTATTCAGCATGGCCTTTTTATTTATCGTGTATATGATAGAATAACCTTAAGGAGCGTGATTCGCTCATGATCAGCTGTTTGAATCTAAATAAAACCTATTCATCTCAATCCGAAACGGTTCATGCCTTGAAGGACGTCACTTGTTCATTCCCTGGTCGCGGTTTGTTTTTCATCATCGGGAAAAGCGGCAGCGGAAAAAGCACGCTACTGAATATTTTCGGTGGTCTGGATCGCTTTGACTCTGGTGAAGTAGTCATCGACGGTCATGCGATGTCGACGTTCACATCTCGCGAGTATGACGCATACAGAAACCGTCAGGTCGGGTTCGTCTTTCAAGACTATAGTCTCATTGCGCACCTTTCCATCCACGATAACCTCGACATCGCTTTGACGTTGCAGGGAAGGCGTGAGAACGACACAGCGATTAGGACAGCTCTTGATCGCGTCGGTTTACCGGATGTCTATCACAGGAAGCCGTTTCAATTGAGCGGCGGGCAGCAACAAAGGATTGCGATAGCGAGAGCGCTGGTGAAACAACCAGCGATCATTCTGGCCGACGAGCCGACGGGAAACCTAGATCGCGAAACGGGCGATCAGATCTTCCGATTGCTCAAAGACATCGCCGCCGATACGCTGGTCCTCGTCGTATCTCATGACGAAGAATCGGCTCAGACCTATGGCGACGGAATCATCCACATGGCGGACGGACGGATCGTTTCGGAGTTGACAGACTTTTACGACCACTCTTCGTGTCAAGCCAAAATCCCGGTTGCTGGCGCCCCCATTCACCATACAACCCTGGCGGCGAAAACCGCGTTTTATTTTGGAATGCAAAATCTAAAAAACCGCCTTTTCCGGGCATTTCTGTCAATGTTCATTTTCGTTCTCTCGCTCTTCATCACATCGATGGCTCTTGTTTTGAATCGATACGATCTCGTCATCGGGGTGTCAGCCACGATCGCAATGAACGATGACGAGTACATCTACTTCTATCCAGCGGCCTATGATCGGTTTGGAATCCTGTCGAAAACCTATCTTGACATCCCGCAAAAGCTCGTCGCATCGTCCACACAACCACTCGGAGGAACGGGCAGGACGTTGCCGATGATTTCGTACGGCTTTTCCAGCGAGGGGAAAGAACTACTGTCGTTCCAGCAGTACGGCATCATCGATCGTCTGTCTGAACTTACCGACTTTGGCCTCGACTT
>CAZFHR010000235.1:0-2691 GCA_964519115.1 uncultured Candidatus Izemoplasmatales bacterium | reverse complement strand
TTATCTGGGTGTAGTTATGAACCAGATCACCGGCATCAAGTTCGTTGACTATCAGCGCGTCTATGATTCGGCCATCGGCCCGGATCGTTATCCCGGTGTGTTCATCAATCACGTTCGCGTCGACAAAACCTATCATCTCAAGAATATCGTCAAGAACGAGTTCACCGTCGCGATCGTTGGCTGGGTTTGGGCTAGCGATGCAGAATCGCTGGGCACCAAGCTCAACGCATTTATCGATTCCGTCGCCACAAAGGTTCGCACAGATCCGACGTGCGGCAGCAAGGCGTATGGGATGGAGATCAGGTCAGTCACGACAGACGGCGGGAACAAACATCCGCAAGGTCAATTCGTGATGATTCTCGACATCGTTTTTTACAGCACGAGGTAAACATGGCACTTAACAGAAGGGCGCTCATCGCCAAACTCGCGACAACTCTCGGAGAGATTACCGGCCTTGTGACTGTCGTCCGGACTTACGCCGATGTCGACATGACACTATACAACGAGGCAGAACTTCCTCTGGCTAACATCGTCGAACCGGCAGAGGAAGTCTTCGAGAACGAAAGCACGCAGCGCTCGATGATGTCGTTGTCGCTTCGCGTGCGGATTTGGTTTGTTACGTGGGGAATCAACCCCACTTCAACTTATGAGAATCTTGTCAAGGCCATCCGCGACAAGATCGGCGAGCATTTTACTCTCGACCAGACGGCAACGAAGTGCCAGGTCGACGGCGTTTCCGGCATCAGCGGGGAAATGCCACTTTACTATTTTGATGTCGTGCTCGAAACGCGTTATCACCTTAACGAAAAAAATACCTAATCATGAAAAAGTTTACAGAATCTTGGAGAAAGCATTTGCGTGAGGGACAGCAGCGATATTGGTCGCAGCCAGGGACTAAAGAAAAACAAAGCGCGTTGATAAAACAAGCAATGAGTCGTCCTGAGATTCAAGAAAAACTTCACAAACCGCATCCATGGGCCGTTGGGAAAAAACATTCACAAGCGGCCAAAGACAACATGAGACGAGCTCATCTTGGTAAAAAACGTGGACCTTATTCAAAAGAACACATTGTGGCTGCGGCTACGGCTTTGGTTACTCATTATTGGGATTTTGATCATGATAACGATTTTGGCGAAAATCGACGTGAGATGACACGAAGTCGGCACAACTCGATTCACCGTCTGTCAGGAAAAATGGCGACGGTTTTTATTAAAAATGCTATGGACAAAGGTATTGTAATGAAAGAATTTTATGAACAATTTCTTTCTTATATTAATCAGGAAGACAATTGTTTTTCTGAGACAAACCGTATCGTCGGGGAAACGACCCCGGCGGTGATCAGTTAAACAAGGAAATTAACAAATGAGCAACTGCGCACTCGATTTTGCGTATTCAAACGAAGAAGCCTGTTACGCCGTCATCGAGACCTCGTGTGGAACGTTGAAAAAGCCGGCATCGGCTAATCAACTTTACACCGTCGGCCCTGTCGGTTTCAGTCAACAGCGCGAACTGCTCGATGACGAGCAGATTCGGGCGTCGGCCTCGAAGTTCGCTTCGATCAAGGCCAGGCTTAACGTCGGGACTTTTAACGCCCGCACGTATGTCAAGCCGTCCGGTGTTCTCGGCACTCCCCCGGAGCACCGAGTTTTTCTCCGCAGCCTTTTCGGCACGGAAGATCAACAGGCGAGTTATGTCGATTACACACTCGCTTCTCAGGTCGATTCATTCTCCCTGTGGGTGAAGAAGGGCCACAGCGTTTTCGCTTTCCGCGGCGCCGTCATGGAGTCGGGAGAGTTCGGGATCGCCGGTGATGCCATCTCTGGCGTCAACTGGGGCGGAAAGTTCATGGAGCAACTTTACGCCGGCACGTGCCCTGCACTCGACACTTGCGGGATCAGCAAGTCGACCATTCAGCTTGCGGCTGGTGGAGCCCAACTTTACAAGAGGGGCATGTTCGTTGTCGTCGGGACAGATGACAACACGGACGCCGGCTATGAGTTGACCGATGTCAACTACACGAACGACACGATTACGATCAGCCCCTCGCTGGTCACCGATCAGGGATCCAATCCCGAAATCACTCCGTGGTGGCCCGCTGCCGGCACGGAAGCCGGCGAACCTTCGCACGGCAAACTCGGCCTCGTCACGGTCGGCGGCAACGACGCCATTATCGTTTCCGCTGGCATCACCATCACCAACAACATCAAATATTACGAGAACGAGAAGAATGGCGTTTGGACGGCCGAACGTTACGGCCGGCCAGGCAGGCGCGATGTCAACGGGAACCTCATGCTTTACTTCCTCAAGCAGGGCCTGAGTTATTTTTACCGCTCTGACTACAAGATCACCGATGCGCTGATTATTCCTTCTGGCGATGTCGCCGGATCCATCATGGAACTCAGCATCCCGTATGCCGAATACAGGTCCCCCGAGATCAGCGGCGACGAGGAATTCCAGCAGAACGTCCCGTTCCAGGCGATTGCGTCTGCGGCGGGCAACGACGAGATCAAGGTTCGGTTCAAGTAAGGGCCGGCCAGAGGTCTATGTTTTTTTGTCTATGACATCGACTTAATCGGTGTTTAGGGGAGGCCTTCCTTCTCCAATAGAGTAAATGATGAAAGTATGTAGATTTTGTGGTAAACCGGGAATGAAGATCGTGTGTCATGGGAAACCTGACTATAAGTCTTTGTG
>CAZFHR010000234.1:0-2710 GCA_964519115.1 uncultured Candidatus Izemoplasmatales bacterium | reverse complement strand
AATGACTATACCGGCATCTCCGAAGGTAACAACCTGATCATGATTTTGATGGAATCGTTTGAGTATTTCGCCATCGACGAGGAACTGACGCCAACCTTATACCGATTGTTCTATGAAGACGGCATTCTTCTTGATAACTACCATTCCAAGGCCAAGACCGACATCGTCGAGGCCTATAGTCTTTTTGGCAGTTTCCCCTCCCAGGGGAGCCTGTTTAGGAACTATTACAACGACACCTTCCCGTTCACCTTGCCCAACATGCTCCGCGACAACACCGACATTACGTTAATCAAGTCCTATCATAACAACGAAGGCAGTTTCTACAACCGTTCCAACGCCCATGTCAACTTCGGCTTCGACGAACATGTTGATCTCGACAAGATGGACATCACGATCGACGACTACTGGGTGAACTCCGACTATGAAATGCTTCTTGATCAGGCCGATGCCATGATCCCTGATGATGGCACGCCGTTCTTCACCTTCATCACTTCCTTCGTCATGCATGGCGGCTATGAAGAACGGACGATGTTTGCGGATACCTATGCCTATTTCGATGAAATCGGTTTTTATCCAGGAACATCCTTCTATCATACATGCATGCGCACCTACATGGCCGCGGCGATGGATTTCGACAAGGCCCTGGAAGTGCTCTTCCAAAGGCTGGAAGACACCGGGACGCTGGAAAATACGACGATCGTCCTCTTTGCCGACCATCTCGCGTATTATTACGATTTCAGCTACATGGTGCGGGGACTGAGCAAAGAAAATGCCGCCAATCCCGAAAACTACCATCTACCCGCCCTCATCTATGATACCAAACTCAAGGAAGCCTTAGCGGATGATGGTCTGACGACGATTTCGAAGTTTGTGACCACTGTCGACCTACCGCCAACGATCCTGAACCTGTTCGGAGTCGAATACAATCCCGACTGGTATGTCGGCTTTGACATCTTCAGTGCCGATGAATCGGTGATCGTCTCCAAGCAGGGTGGCATTTTCAACGACCGCTACTACACCGTCGATGGCACGACGATCCTCAGTCAGGCGACCGACGCCACCCTCGATGAATGGCTGGCGTTTAAGTCGGACGCCATCCGGGCGATCTCCAAGACCAACCATCTGAATCTGGTCTATTCGATCGACTATTTCGCCAAGAAAGAGATCGATACCGGAGATTGAGCGCCTGGGCGTCAATCTCCTTTTCTTTTTTATAAGCCTGCAGGTACAATCCCAGTCAGGAGTCTGACTTTCACCGCTAGCGTATCGTCAGATTGGCTCGAATGGAATCACGAAATAAGGCGTCTCCGCTTCGCGTTTTCGATGTAAAAGGGCAGGGACTATTTACATTTCCTCGGTCATTTTACCCTTGCGCATAAAGCGCTTTCATTGTATAATGGTTATGGTATGGCGGGGAGGGCGGAAGCCGTCCCGAGAAGCGAACACCCAACCGAATCCGTTCCTGACAAATGCAATGAAAGGTGGACTCTTTTCTCCCGGTATTTCATCCATCCGATCAAACAAGACATTTGTTTTTTTTCTGTCTCTCAAGGCTTGAAATGACGATAAACGACTTAAAAATATAGAAAGAGCGAGGCGAAAATATGTTTAAGAGCACGTATCTGCAAAACCTGTACCAACGTCTGTGCAAGCAGTATCCCGATCAACCGGAATTTCTCCAGGCGGTCGAAGAGTTCTTCGGTTCGATGGATTCTCTCGTCGAAAAGGAACCCAACATCGAGAAGTACGCGATCATGGAGCGGATCGTCGAACCGGAACGGACGATCAAGTTCCGCGTCACCTGGACCGACGACAAGGGCGTCATCCACGTCAACCGCGCGATGCGCGTGCAGTTCAATTCGGCGATCGGCCCCTACAAGGGCGGGATCCGTTTCGCACCGAACGTCAATGAGTCCATCTGCAAGTTCCTCGGTTTCGAACAGACCTTCAAGAACAGCCTCACGGGTCTGCCGATGGGCGGCGCCAAAGGCGGCGCCGACTTCGACCCGACCGGCAGAAGCGACCAGGAAGTCATGACGTTCTGTCAGTCCTTCATGTCCGAACTCACTCAGCATATCGGTCCGAACGAAGACGTCCCCGCCGGTGATTTCGGCGTTGGCGCCCGCGAAATCGGCTATATGTTCGGTTTCTATAAGAAGATCAACCGCGAATGGAACGGCGTCTTCACCTCCAAGGGCATCGCCTCCGGCGGTTCCCTCGGTCGTTCGGAAGCGACCGGCTATGGCGCCTGCTATTTCGCCCAGGAAATGCTCCGGGCTTATCGCAATGATACCTTCAAGAACAAACGCGTCATCATCTCCGGCGCCGGCAAGGTCGGCTGGATGGCGGCGTCCAAGGCGACGGAACTCGGCGCCAAGGTCGTCGCGATGTCCGACATCTCCGGTGTCATCCATGATGAGAAGGGGATTGACATCGAGCTGCTCCAGAACCTGGCGAAAACCAATACCGTCGTCATGGACAAATATCGCCTGACGCATCCGGATGCCGTATACCATACGGACACCAAGGCGATCTGGACGGTTCCCTGCGACATCGCCATGCCGTGCGCGACTCAGAATGAAATCTATCTCGATAGTGCCAAAATCCTCGTGAAGAATGGCTGCTGGATGGTCGTGGAAGGCGCCAACATGCCGACGACCCTCGACGCCACCCAGTATTTCCTCGACCACGGCGTCCTCTTTGCCCCCGG
>CAZFHR010000233.1:0-2730 GCA_964519115.1 uncultured Candidatus Izemoplasmatales bacterium | reverse complement strand
AAAAACCCTTATGTGTACATCAACATCTTTTTCTATGCACTTTTTTTGTCATTGTATTATTGGTTTTATGAAGTTTGTTTTTTTTAGAGAATGTGTGTGATAGAGTAAAAATGAAAGAAGGAGGATATCCACAAGGGCAGACCGAAGGGCATCGCCGGCGGTGCGAACCGCTATTGGAGCAAGGAAGCGAAGCTGGCAATCATCAAACCAATCCTGGCGGGGGAAAAAAGTGGCAAACAAACGGGGCGGGAAGAAAATATCAGCGCCGGTATGATCAGCATATGGATCAAGCGGTATCGGGAAGGCGGGGAATCGGCTCTAGAAAATAAAAAGAAGCCGGGAAATCCGTTGAGCCGGTACGCAAACCGCAAGGATTTAACGGCCATAGAGAAACTAGAATACGAGAACATGAAGTTGAAGATCGAGGTTCTGCGGTTAAAAAAAGGATACACGAACGAGGAGGCGGATCAGGCGAAAGGGCGACCATCCGGAAAGAGTATGAAATCGTCGAAGCGTTGAGCAGGGAGTACGAAGCCAGTTCGTTATGCGTGGTCATGAATATCTCGCGAAGCGGATATTATCGTTGGTTTGGAAGACGGGGACAATCGAACCGATACGAAACGGGGCGGGCCTATTTGAGCAATCTTGTAATGGCGGAACACAAGCGTCATAAAACCTACGGATATCGCCATCTGGCGCGGGAGATTCGCAACATGACGGATTGGCATTTTTCGAATTGGTTGTGTCATAAGGTGTGCATGGCGTTGCAGATCCGATCGACCGCCCGCAAGTCACGCATCGTGACGAAAGGGGAAGAATCGCTTCGCTATCCCAATTTGATTCAGAATCAATGGGTCGCTGAGCGACCCTTCGAAATCGTCGTATCCGACACGACGCAGATCCATTCGCTGGGCAGAAAATACGATTTGAACCTGCACATCGATACCTACAACAACGAAATTGTGGCGTATGATCTCGCCAAGAGCGAGTTTGGCAGTTCACAACCGAACCATCTGGCCGCGTTGCGGAAGCTGCTGGTTAACAAAAGACAGCGAGGCTACGCCGATCAGGAAATGATACTCCACACTGATCAGGGCTCGGTTTACGGATCTCACGCTTTCGCTGAAGCGCATCAAAGCACTCGCATCACCCAATCGATGTCCCGGGCCGGGACTCCGACCGACAATCCGATCGCCGAGGCGTTGATCGGCTGGATCAAGGACGAATTATATAAAGACTTTGGCTTTTCGCAAGCCGAGAACCCAAGACAATTGATCCAAGATTACGTCATCTACTTCAATCATCGACGCCTGGCATACAGCCTGGGATACAAAACCCCCGTTCAGTTTAGGACCGAACAGGGGCATGCATGACCTTATCTGTTTTTTTTGTGTCTACCAACCATTGACTTATTCACTTCGGCGGATTTTTTGTTGTCTTGCGGGATCATTGTGAATTCAGGATGGGGATCGCTTCTTGGCGTGGGAAGCGAGGTAAAAAGGCAGATAGATCAGATGGTACAAGACAAAAACCAAAGCAATGAGCGCCACCAGCCACCAATCGCCGATGAAGGCGAAGGCGGTTTCGGCGCCACCCGGGGCATGCATAAGGAAGAGATGGTTCGTATCGAAGGCGCGGTTGAAGAAATAGACGGGAATCGACAGCCCGATCAGAACGGCGCCGGAGAACCAGAAGTCCTTATAGTTCATCCGGAATCCCTTGACGAGGACGAGATACAGGTTGCCAAACAGGAACATGCCGTGATTGCCGAAATAGTGGATGTAGCGGAAGTGCGGAAACTCGAACGTCAGATCAGCGATGGTAAGCGAAAGCAGGGCGCCGATGATCGCCCAAGGAAAGACGATCTTGAAGAGCGTCTTCGATTCCGTGAGCAGGGTGATGGCCGAAAGGTACATTGCCAGATGGCAAAGGCCAAACGGCAGAAGTTCCAGCGACGCGGTGCCGCGCCAGAACGTCCAGATGTAGAAGATGGTCTGCAGCGTCAACATGGCGACGGCGAGGAAGATGCGGATCACCCGGTCGCATTTCGGGCACGAACGGAGTTTCTTGCGGAAGAGAACGAGCAGGACGATCGCCAGAACCCAAAAGGCATCGCCGAGCAGGTGGGACAAGGAGAACATCTGGAACGTTTCGCGGCTTTCATCAAAAAAGAACATGCAGTTCCTCCCGTGCGTCGGCCCGGTGCGGGCGGATAAAGACGCATTTCCACTATACAACACGTTGATTGCGTTGTCAACGGCAAGCAGTCGATTCGCGGATCAAACGAAAGGGGTGGTGACATTCGCCCGTTTCATGATACAATAAAACATAGATGAATTCAACATCCCACGAAGACGATGCCAGAGGAGGAACAAAGCATGGAATACACCGAAATCATGTACGGCGACGACGCGATGGTGCACCTGATGACCCGTGATCGGGCGCTGGTACCCTATATTGAAAAATTCGGCAGGGTCAGCGCCAAACGCAATCCCGACATCTTTGCCGTCCTCGTTTCCTGCATCATCGGGCAACAGCTTTCCGGCAAGGCGGCGGCCACGATCGAAGGCCGGGTATTGGCCGTATGCGGCGGTTTTACTCCAAAGAAGATATTAGCTGCCGATGAAGCGAAAATGCGCGAAGCCGGCCTGTCAGCGATGAAATGGAACGCCATCCGGGACGCCGCAAGACGCGTCGCGGCGGGCGAAGTGGACCTAAACGACACGCACC
>CAZFHR010000232.1:0-2738 GCA_964519115.1 uncultured Candidatus Izemoplasmatales bacterium | reverse complement strand
CGGAATCGCGGCTTTCGCCTGTTCGATCGTGACGTTCTGGCTCTTGTACTGTTCGACGATGTCAAGATACTTGGCTTCGATCTCTTCCGGGGTGGCTTCGATGTTCTCGGCCTTGCCGATGGCTTCGACGACGAGCTGGGATTTTACCGTGCGGAGGGCTTCGGCACTGACGCCGGCTTCATATTCTTCCTTCGTTTTGCCCATATACTTGAGATAGGTGTCGAAATCGAGATTGTACTGTTTGATCTGGCGCATCGTGTTGTCGCGCATGCGGTCGGCTTCTTCCTTGACCATCTCTTCGGGAACGTCGAAACTGGCGTTAGCGACGGCGAGTTCAACGGCTTTGTCGACGACGGCGTTCTCGTTCTTCTGCTGTTTGCTGGTTTCGATGTCGGCCTTGACGTGGGCGCGATAACTTTCGATGTCGGTAACGCCGGCGATGTCGAGATCCTTGACGAATTCTTCGGTCAGTTCGGGAATGACGCGGTTCTTGATTTCATGGAGCTTGACGGCGAAGACGGCCTCTTTGCCGGCCAGTTTCGCTTCATGGTAGTCGGCCGGAAACGTAACGACGACATCTTTGGCGGCTTCGACTTCCATGCCGATCATCTGCTCTTCGAAGCCGGGGATGAATTGCCCGGAACCGATCTGGAGTTCATAGTTCTCGCTCGTTCCGCCTTCAAACTTCTCGCCGTCGACGGTGCCGGAAAAATCGAACACGGCGGTATCGCCACTGGCGAGGGACCCGGTTTCCTTCAACACCATTTCGGCATTCTTGCTCTGTTCGCGTTCGATGACGGCAGCGATTTCCGCTTCGCTGGCGAGGGCGGACGCCTTCTGGATTTCCAGACCCTTGTACTGGCCGAGGGTGACGTCCGGCTTGACGGCGACGATGACTTCATAGGTGAAGTCCTGGCCGCGTTTGACGTTCGCCATCTCGAAATTGATTTTCGGCTGAGCGACGACTTTGATGTCGTTTTCGGTGACGGTGTCGTAGTAGGTATCCTGCAACGCATGGTTGACGGCTTCTTCGAAAAGCGATTCAACGCCGTATTTGGCTTCATAGACCGCCCGGGGGGCGTGGCCTTTGCGGAAGCCTTTGATTTCGACTTTCTGGTTCATCTCTTCGAACGCGTGGTCAAGCGCGTGCTCGAACAGGTCTTTCGTGACGGTGACTTCGAAACGGACTTTCGAGCCGCTGAGTTTATCAATGATCATGGTTGTTCCTCCGATGGGGTATTTTTACTCGCTGTTCTATTATATCAAAACAACGGTTCGAAAGCAACTCATTTGAAATGCGAAATCCCCGGTTTCATGCCGGGGACAAAATCAACGCATTTACGATTTCAGAACACTTTTTCAAAAATCGATTTCAGGCGGCCGGGAAGCTTCCGGATCGATTCGGCGATCATCGCCGGGAACAAGAGCAAAGCTTCGCCAAACGCATTCCTCCGGATTTCGGACCGCGGAATGCCCTTGAGGTTGTTGAAGAGGTAGTTGCGGCAGATGATGCCGACGCGCAGCGAGAGCAGGGCGTTGCCGACGCCCTGGGCGATCGAGCCGACGAAGATCCGGAGAAACGGGATTTCGTTCAGCGCGTTCAGACTCTGGTTCGGGAACAGCTGATTGAAGTCGAGGCCTTCGAGCGATTCGGCGACGACCGCCGCGGTCATCACGTTGACCGAGAGTTTGGCAAGCGAGGTATAACTCGGACGAAAGCCGCATTTGACGACGAGTTCCTTGATCAGCCGAAGATTGATCGTCACGACGGCGATGAGATCGAGACGGCCGTTCTGGCTGATCGCTGTCGAAAGAAAGACGGTTTCGGCGTGCCGGACGATGATTTTGTTCAGTTCCTTCTTGATCGTCTCGTCAAACACGCTTGAAAGCTGTCGCTTGAGCGCCATCGGATCGCCAAGCGACGCCGTCAGATCCTGTTTCTGGATATCGGAGAGATACTCCTCTTCCATTACGTTTTTGGCGACGCGGCGATACATATGGTAATTGGCCCGGGCATTCGTTTCTTCGGTGAACAGCGAATCCATCGAAAACGTCGGCGAAAAGAGGACGATCACGACCGGCCGGACCACGAGCAGAATGAACAGAAGCGCCGTCAGCCCATAGAATGCATATTCCACCCAGACGCCCGTCGCCCGCAAACGTTCACCGAGGGACAGGACGCTGGAAAGCAAAAGCAGGACGATGAAGAGAAACGAGCCGATTCCCAGCGTGATCCAGAAGACTTTTCCATACTTTTTCATGTTACTCCTCCTTGGCGGCGAAGAACGCGCGGACGTCCTGTTCGTCGCGATGCATCTGGTCGATCAGATCGGCGGTCGACCGGTATTTCGTTTCACCCCGCCGGAAGGCGAGGAATTCGACGACCACGCGTTCGCCGTAGATCGAACCGTGAAATTGGAAAGCATTGACCTCAAGCGTGATCCGATTCCCCGAAAATGTCGGATTGTCACCGATGTTGGTCATTGATTCATACCGTTGGCCCCGGATCTCGATATAGGTGGCATAAACACCCTGCTTGGGCAACAGATAGCCATCGTGGTCGACGTTGGCGGTCGGGAAGCCGAGGATTTTCCCCCGGCCCTTGCCTTTCTCGACGATGCCGCCGATCCGGTAAGGATGGCCGAGCAGCCGATTTGCCAGTGGCAGATTGCCTGCCGTGAGCGCGTCACGGACGCGCGATGATCCGATTTTCTTCCCGTGATAGGCGATTTCCGCGA
>CAZFHR010000231.1:0-2740 GCA_964519115.1 uncultured Candidatus Izemoplasmatales bacterium | reverse complement strand
GCATTGTAGTCGTCAAACCAGTACGTTTGCCAGGACTGGACCGCCTCGGCGTCGGGCAAAAGCTCGTTGCCATAGCGGTTGTAGCGGCGCGCTTCTTCGAGCGGGACGATGTCCCAGGTCACATCGAGTTCGAGCGCCGCGGCTTCGTTGTAGGGGCTTTCGCCGTTGACGCGGACTGCGATCGTCGGAATCGTGTAGAACACGGCAGGCATCGTGAAATCGATGCCGAGTTCGTACAGCCCGGTTTCCGGGACAGCGACGGTCGTCGTGACGACTTCGCCTTCTTCGAGGACCGCCGTCAGGCCACCGTAGGCCGCATCGACGACGAATTCGGTCGTCGGATTGGCCGGCTGGAACAGATCCATGCCGTATCCGGTCTTTGCCAGCGTGGGTTCCGGATACACTGAAAGCCAGGACTGGAGCGTCCGGTAATAGGTATTGTTGCGGAAACTCGAAGCATCCAGCACGGGATCCTCGGCGACGTCGGCGACATCTTCATCAGCCGCGCGATACCAGGATTCGACGGTGGCGATCCTTTGCATGCCGACGAGGGTGAAGAACAGACCGGCACAACAGAGGATCAGGATTTTTTTCATCAATACCACCCCTCAGGGGACGGCCATTTCGCAACGGCCGCCGGATTTGGTCTCGGATTGGGATCAGTTCTGATATTCTTCGATCAGGGCGTTGAGGGCGGTGCGGGCGGCCTGCATCGCGGCCATCGCTTCCGTCTGGAACGTTTCCTGGATGGCGGCGAAGGTCGTTTCCCCCACCATCACCGAATAGATGTAGTTATAACTGATGGAGTCGGCTTCGTCCCAGCCGACGGTTTCCTTGTTGATCCAGTAAGCGCCGTTGCGGAGGGCTTCGATGAATTCGGGGCTGGCGAATCCCGGCGCGGTGATGCCGTAGGGAATCGCTTCCCAGACATGATTGACGCCGTAACCGTCGATGCCGTAGTCGACGACCGGGTAGCCGTAGTTATTGGCGGAGATCGTCACCTGTTCGGAGTAGTCGGCGAACAGTTGGAAACGCGTCAGGAGCCCTTCTTCGGAATAGGACATCCATTTGAGCAACTGGTACGCGGCGGCCGCATTCGTGGTTGTTGAGGAAATGCCGGCGATGTCGGTATTGCCACCCATGACGCCATTGGGTCCGGGATAGACGTCCCAGTCAAACAGCATCTGCGAGAAATAGTTTTTCGCCGACCAGGACGCTTCGCGCCACATCGCGACCTTGCCGTTGTACTGCGGCAGGAAGGCCGAATCGAGATACCAGGCTTCCAGCGTCTCCGCATTGAGGTAGTTCGTGCAATACCCACCGGCGAGGGCGTCGGTCATTTCCGTCATTGCGGAAAGAAAGACCGGATCGTCGTAGTTGAACTGCACGCCGTCGTAGGAAGCGGCGTACCAGCGGTTGGCGACTGCGAGCTCCTCGGCGTTCGTCGCGGCTTTGATCTTCAGAATCTTCGGCAGTTCCCGGCTGTAGAATTCGCAGCCGTACATGCCGATGACGTGGGTGTTCTCGTTGGAAGTGGCCTGGGCGATCGCCTGGGCCTGCGCATACGTCCAGTCATAGCCAGGGATGGCGACGCCGGCTGCTTCGAGAATTTCCAGGTTGACGATCCAGATCTGCGGGTAAATGAAGGTCGGGACCGCATAGCGGACGCCGTTGTAGGTGCCAAGTTCGTTGACCGACGGGAAGATGAAATCCGTGTCGGAATCGTTTTCGTAGAAGTCGGTGATATTCGCCAGAATATTATAAGGAAGGAAATTGGCGAGCCGGTTGATCAGGAAGACATCGGGAAGAGTACCCGATTCGGCCGCGGCCATGAAGTTGGCGTCCCATTCCTCGCCCGAACCCATGATCTGCATTTCGACTGTGATGTTCGGATACAGGTCGGTGAACGCCTGAACCATCAGCGATTCGATCGTCACGACATCGGCGGAAGTGTGCTGCCAGGAGGCATACGTGAGGGTGATCTGTTCTTCCTGCCAGTCCGGGATGCCGTTTTCATTTTCGTCCCAGAACGAGTCGACCGTGGTCGTCGTCGTCCGTCGCGTGGTCGTCAGGGCGCCGGATGTCGTCGTGCCGGACAGCGTCGTGGCGCCTGATACGGTCGTGCCGCCCGATGACGTCGTAGTGCCCGACGAACCCGTCGTGGTGGTGGCGTTGGTAGTGGTGACCTGGCCGCAGGCTGCGATGCCAAGCAGAGTGAAGATCATTGTCATAATCAGGATCGTTTTTTTCATTGCCGTTCTCCTTGTATGTGGTGATTGATTGTCATCGTCATGATTCAGCCGATCCGCTCGGCGATGAACGCGACATCCTGGACGATCGTTCCGAATGCCAGGACGAGCGAGCCCGAGGAAACGCGGTCGGATGTCGACAGTGGTTCGCCGGTGAAGGCGTCATAAACCGTGATCCGCCAGGTGCCGGGGGAAAGATCGAGGGCGATTCCGACGTTGGCGACCGCCGCGGGATCATGGTTCCAGTAGGACCAGGCATCGTTGTAGAGATATCCATAGACCGCATCTTCTGTCCGGTATCCCAGCAGTTTGATGCCCAAGGTCAGGACATCGGCCGTGCCGTCGTTCCAGATTGTCGAGAAGGGGAGGCCGGCGAGGTCCATCCGCGCCGCGAACGTTCCGGCGCCACGGAAGCGGTCCCAGAAATCGTACTGTTCGATCCAGGAATCCCACCACCACTGCATCGCCGAGCCGGCGCCGCCACCCATCAG
>CAZFHR010000230.1:0-2759 GCA_964519115.1 uncultured Candidatus Izemoplasmatales bacterium | reverse complement strand
ACGCCGGAAACTGCGCTCGCCCTTGTCGGCGTAGTCGGCTTCGATGTCTTCCTTCAGCAGGCGGATTTCTTCACTGACGACATTTTTTCGGAACGCGCCTTGCATCAGCCGCGGGCGAAATATGATGTCGGCGAACAGATCGAGCGCGTCGGCGAAGATGCGGACGGCGCCGGGAAGATACTTCTCGTTGACGGTCGTGATCGACAGGGAGATGACATTCATCATGCCGCTCTTCGCGACATCGCCGCCGAGTTGGGCGCCATACAAAAAATCAAGCCGGTCGTTGATCCGGCGCTTGGTCGGGATGGCTGCTGTCCCCGCAAGCAGGACATAAGGCAAAAGCGCCCGGAGATTGAGCGTCTCCGGACGGAATGGTGCGGCGAACCGCACCTGGATATGAATGGTTTTGAATTTGTCCGTCGGCACGAGACGGATGCCTAAGCCGCCGAATGTCAAGCGGCCGCCGGCGTCGGTAAAAACGGCAGGTGACCGATTCACAGCGACTCGAGCGTGACCAACACCATGTTCGTGAAGGCCTTTTCTCGTTGTTCGGCGGTCGTCTCCTCGCGCGTGACGAGCGAATCGGAGATCGTCAGGATGCAGGCCGCTTGCCGGCCCAGAACCCTGGCATTGTGAAAGAGAGCGAACGATTCCATTTCCACGGCGAGACAGCCGTGCTCCGCGTTGATTTTACGAAACGGCGTGCCGCCTTCGCGGTAAAACACATCGGCGGAATGGACCGGTCCCGTATGAATCGGGATGCCGATCCTGGCCGCGGCCGCCGCCAGGGCGGATACGAGGCTCGGCGTCGCCGGGATCACGTGTCCCAAATCGCCGTTCTGGGCGAAGGCGTAATTTGATTCTGACCATGACTCGGTGACGAGCAGAACGTCAAACAACCGGAGTTCCGGCGCATAGGATCCGGCCGAACCGACGCGGATGATCTTCTCGACGCCGTAGAACTTGAAGAGTTCATAGGAATAGATGCCGATCGAGGCCATGCCCATCCCGGAGCCCATGACGGAAACGGGTTTCCCGCGGTAGGTTCCGGTATAGCCGAACATGTTGCGGACGGCATTGAACTGGATCGGATTGTCAAGAAAATGATCGGCGATGTATTTGGCGCGGAGAGGATCCCCGGGCATCAGCACGACGCTGGCGATTTCGCCCATCTGGGCGCTATTGTGGGGTGTTGGCATGTCATTCATCCTTTCGATCCGCAATCCAGAAGGCCCGGATGGCGGCGACGGTTTCTTCATCTTTCCAGATGGCGAACTGGTAGGGATTGTTCATCAGCACGGCTTTGAAGACCGTGATCGGCTTCTTGACGTCGTCAAAGGCGTCGGTGATCCGGAAATCGGGTCCGTAGCCGATCGTGATCGAATCCTTCGGCCGGCTGGTGAAGGCCGGCTGGTTGAAGGCTTCCATCGCCAGCTTGCCGTTTTCGACGAACAGCCCGGCCCGTTTGAGCAGGATGGTGTTGCCGAGCTTGTCGAGCATCGGGACGTACAGTTCGGTTTTCGGGTGTTTGGACAGTACATAGGCATGATGCGCGGCCAGCATCTTCTTGGTGGCGCGGATGCGGAAGAAATCGTGGAAGAAACTGTAAATGAACCCGAACGCGGCGACCAGCAGCACGTCCATCCAGTCGAAGGAGTCGGTAGCGACGACATAGACGAGAATGGCGGCGATGAGGCCGTAGATTAAAGTGTTGACGAGCAGTTTGACGGCGCTCATCTTATTGACGGCGCCGAGGGAACCGGCGAAGACTTTGTTCTGCAGTTCGGTCATCAGTACCCCGTTCCTTTCCCGGACGTCATCAGGGCGACGCCGTTGGAAGTGCCGATCCGGGTGGCGCCGGCGGCGACCATCTTGTCGAGATCTTCGCGCGACTTGACGCCGCCTGCGGCTTTGACTTCCTTGCCGGAGGCTGCTTTCATGATGGCGACGTCTTCGGGCGTCGCACCGGCGGTGCCAAATCCGGTCGATGTTTTGACGAAGACGGCGCCCGTCTGGCCGACGACGGCGGATACGCGGGCGATCTCTTCTTTCGTCAGGTAACAGGTTTCGATGATGACCTTGACCGTCTTGCCGGCAGCGGCCTTGACGATCTGGTCGATTTCCGCCTTGACATAGGCGTCGTCGCCGGCTTTGACGCGGCCGATGTTGACGACCATGTCGATTTCGTCGGCACCGTTCTGCAGGGCGTTCAGGGTCTCGAACGTCTTCGTCTCGGTGGTGTTGGCGCCCAGCGGAAACCCGATGACGGTGCAGACGAGGACGCCGGTGCCATGCAGTTTTTCCGCTGCGTATTTCACCCAGCAGGGATTGAGGCAGACGCTCTTGAAATGATATTGCGCGGCTTCCGCCAGCAACTGGTCGATTTCCTTCACGGTGCCGAAAGCTTTCAGGTACGTGTGGTCAAGCAAACGATTGATATCCATGGTTTTTCCTCCCGGAACGGATGTGGATTGCGATTAAAACGAAACTCAGGCATCAGCCTTTGACGATGCCGGCGCAGCGCGGGCAGAGCCCGTCGTCATCGCGATGATCGACAACCTGCCAGCAACGCTCGCAGGTTTCGCCTTCGGCGGGTTCGACGTCGATTGAGACGTCGAGGGCCTTGAAGCTGCCATACCCGTCTTTCCGGACTTCAAAGCCAGAAACGATGAACACCTGCGCCAGATCGACGTTCAGGCGTTCGAGCAGGGCCTGCACCTTGCCTTTGGGATAGAGCGTGACTTTGGCATTCAGGCTCT
>CAZFHR010000229.1:0-2766 GCA_964519115.1 uncultured Candidatus Izemoplasmatales bacterium | reverse complement strand
CCGGCCCGATAGGCGAACGTCTTGCCTTTTTTGGAAATGATGAAAAGATAGATCGGCAGCGCGACGATCTGCATGGAGAACATCAGGGCGGCCGCGATCAGCCCGGCCATCGAGGTCCCGCCGCTGGCGGTGACATCTTTTAAAATATAGAAATCCACGTAGAAGAAAAAGAGACCACTCATGATCGCCATCGACATCTGTAGCACGAGGAACATACCCAGGTATTGCCGGAATGGCCGCAGTTTCAACGGTTTGGCCAGCTCCTTGATCGAGAATTTGGTCATGACCGTCGGCGTCGTGATCTCTTCGCGGGCGAACAAGCCCGTAAACAGGACACTGAGGCCAAACAGCAAGCCAAAGGACAGGCTCATCACCTGATAGCCGAGGCGTTCGTCGGTAAATCCGAGGCTTCCATCGCTGAACATATTGACGATGATTCCCGGCACGGCGACGCAGATGATCGAGGCAAAGATGCTGAAGCCCAGACGATAGGAGTTGAAGGACGCCCGCTCCTGATAATCGCTCGAGATTTCACTGGAAAGCGAATAGTAGGGAATCATGATGCTCGTCTGAATGGTCGTGAAGACGAGATAGGAAAGCAGGACGGCGACGACTCGCAGACCTTCGCTGGCAAAGGCATACGGAAAGAAGAGCAGGTACATGCCGACGAGCACGAGCGGCGCGGAAATCACCAGATAGATCCTTCGTTTCCCCATTTTGGATTTGGTGTGATCGGAGATGTATCCCATGATCGGGTCGGTGATGGCATCCCATCCGCGCGCAACCAGCATGATCAAGCTGATCCAGAACGGATTGATGCCGACGGTCAGCGCCAGGAATCCCGGCAAGAGAAAATTGATGATGTTGAAGGAGCCGCCGCCAAAAATGTCGGCTGATGCAAAGGCCAGTTTCTTTCCCAATGCGTGCTTTGGCATGATAATTCTCCTCGTCATGAAAATAATGTTAAGTTAATTATATGATAAAATCCCGCAGAATTCATAAAAACTGATGGAAAAAGCGAAATAAAGATCCTATTGGATACCAACGGTTTTCTATTATGCCTATAGAAGAACCACTTCCATAGTCCCGCCCTGATCGAAAAAAAGCCATCCCGGGGGATGTTTCCAAAGGGGTGGCAGATCGCTTTGCGTAAAGTCAAAAAAAGAGGACGCGCTGATACGACACAGGAAAAGTCTGCTTGCCGGATCAGCGGCAGAAATAGACTCCGGCGGCATTTTGATAAAAAATCATGTCCAACTCTTCCCGAGTCCATGTCTGGCCAACCTGAAAATACGAAATCATATGTTCATACGTATCATAGTTGAGGGCCACCGGCATGTCCGACCCCCAGATGAGCTTCTCAGCCCCGACGATCTCTTTTGCGATCCGGACATAGGCCGATGCCGTCGGAAAGGGATAGGTTTCCGGCTTTGTATTATTGGGCACTGCCGCGAGGTCGAACCAGACGTTGGGCAGCCGGAGTTTCATCAGGTTTTCCCGCAACAGATCTTCTTGATTCCGTTGATGGGACCCCAGGTGGCAGACGACGAACTTCATTCCGGGATACCGCCTGATCGCCTTCTGCAGGTTGTCCACCTGATGACAGTCGTTACCCGGTCTGCCGATGTCGATGACAAGCACGAGATTCCTTTCACTTGCCATCTGATATACCTCGTGCATCAGCGGTCCGTTCAGATCCACCGTGTCGTGATTGGCCATCAGTCCCGATGAGTTGGATACTTCCAGTTTGAGGATGGTAAATCCCAATTCGTCGAACAGATGGTGAATGATCTGTTTTCTGTTTCTTGCGAACGGATCATACGTCGCCGCGCCGATGAAGCGACCCGGGTGTTTCCGGACCGAGTCGTAAGTGTAAAGATTCTGAAACCCCAGATACATGCCCTGCATCAGTACGGCTTTCTCGATGCCGTTGGCGTCCATCACCTGTAAGAGCGTTTCCGGAGTACACCCGGTTTCGCCCATGCCTTCGGGTATCATCCGGAACCGCTGTCCGGAAGCGTCCTGGGCATAGCCCTCGCCGACGGCCCGCAGTTCGCCTCTTGAACCATAACCGTTGATGTATTCGCATACGTGAGCGTGACCATCGATGCTCTTCATCTTCTCATTCCCGTCCGGTTTCATTTTCATTCATTCACATTGGCATGAATCATTATTTTTATGATATCATTTCCGACATCGAAAAAAAAGAGTTCGGAAGAAAACGAAATCGGATCTTCACGAAACGCCATGGCTGGGGTTCGAAAGCCCATGGAATTTTTATGAGAGAAAGAAAACAGCTGCATTTCTGCAACTGTTCATCGTGAAAGACCTGACAATCTGACGATAGGGCATTTCTTCGATCCGGTCTTCCATTCGAGCGATCCGACTCCGTTTCTGGATGTCAAGCCAGCGGTTCAATCGATGATCGAATTGTTTCTCCCGGCTTCCTTGGCCTCATACATCCTGGCGTCCGCAAAGGTGATGAGGGATTCCACATCGGTGAAATCACGCTCCGGAAAAGACGTTCCTCCCAGACTGACGGTGACCTTGATGATCTGCGACTGATGCCGCACTTCCAGATCCTGTGCCAGATGCCGGATCTGTTCGGCGGCTTTCTTGACGTCGTCATGGGAGGCGCCGGGGAGAATCACGATGAATTCCTCGCCTCCGTACCGGAAGATGAGATCGCCTTCCCGCAAACCGGTTTTCGCGGTTCTCGACAGTTCCACCAAGACTTTGTCGCCGACGATATGGCCGTATGTGTCG
>CAZFHR010000228.1:0-2771 GCA_964519115.1 uncultured Candidatus Izemoplasmatales bacterium | reverse complement strand
CTCCGTCTGGAGCCGTTTCAGGGTGCGGTTGATCGTCGAGTCGGAAATCAATGGGTGGCGCAGGCGGATGTCTTCCTTGGAGAACACTTCTGGCAGCTTGTCGATCGTATTCTCGACATAATCGGATTTCCGGATTTCCAGTTTCGCTTCATATTCGTAATCGCGCGCTTCTTCGGCGAGGTCGGCGTAGAGGTCGCGATGCAGTTTGAGGAACAGACGGTGCAGGGGCATGATCTCGGCGTAGCCTTCGTTCCAGTTGAAGCGGGCGCGGTCAAGTGCCGCGCGGAATTCGCCCATCCGGACCGCCAGTTTGGCGAAGAAGGGGACATAACGGGACGCCGCGAACAGATCCTGACGGCACAGGATGTGATAGACGAGGACCGCGACGGCGTCGCCGTCCTCGAATTTATAGATGTCCATGTTGAGAAAGTCGACGATGAAATTGAGATACAGAAACGACCGTTCATGCTCGTTCTTCTTGATGACGGCCGCAAAGTCGGTCATCAGGACTTCCAGTTGTTCGCGTTTGGAGGACGGCTCGCTGGCAAGGAGCGTATGCTTCGCCTTCTCAATCTTGCGGTATCCGAGCTGCTCGGCGGTGAAATAGTCGCGGTACAGGAGTTTGACCAGATCGTTCAGTTCCGTGACGTTGAGCTTGAACGGCTCGCGCGCCGGATGATGAATGATCGCAAATACCGCGACGATGTTCTTGTAGAGCGTTTCCGCCTTCGTCTTCGGCCGTGAGGAATCGAGCTGAAGCGATTTCAGCCGCGGTTCCGGGATCTTCAGGTCGGCGAAGAAGCACTTGTAGAAATGGTACGCTTCCTGCAGCGCCAGCTGTTTCGCCATGAAGGCGAAATCGCCGGCGAACAGCGTTTCGTAATAGTCGTTCTTGCCGATTTCGGTATAGAGTCCGAGCGCGGACATCATCACGTCGTTCGGAATTTGGATCCGGGGCAGATTGCCGATGCATTTCATGTCGATCACCGTTTTTGATTATATCAAATCACGAAGGAAAATGATATGGTTTAGTGTGACATTTTTCCCGTTTTCGGCAGTTAACGTATTCATATGTATCCAACATGAACCCGTTTCCAACAAAAAAACGGCCGCAGCCGTTCTTTTTCGTATTCATCGATTCAGGAAAGGATGTCGATCACCGACGCCAGATCGAAAGTGGCGGCGGACCAGCCGAGTTCGTTCTGGTACCACGCCATATCGGCGAGCGCCGTGATCGTGACGGCGGTCCCGGCCAGGTTGGTGGAAGCCGTACTCGAATACACGAGCCGGTAGGCATCGTTCACAGTCGATTCGGCATGGAGGAACCCAGCGACGCCGCCGAAGCGGATCGTCTGTTCCGTGTTGATGGCGACCACGAGTTCGACTTTGGCGACGACGGAAGCGATCGTGTCGTACCAGTCTTCGCCGATCAGGCCGCCGATGTCGATCACGGCGCCGGCGACGGCGATCGCCACATAGGCGAAGCAGTCTTCGATGACGGCGTCCTGGCTGTAGCCGATGAGGCCGCCGACGGCGGCTTTCGTGCCCGAAGCGGTCAGGTTCATCGTCGCTTCGGCATAACAGCGGACGATGCCGATCGTCGCATCATCGACCTGGTCGGCATAAGGTTTGAGAATGCCACCGTAATTATGGCCGATGAGGCCGCCGACATAAAGCCGGTAGGTATCGCAGCTGGCACTAATCGTCGACTGCGCGGAAGAATCCGTGACTTCGACATTGTAGGTTTTGCCGACGAGACCGCCGACATAGAGGAAATGGTCGGCGCTGGCGACGATCGATCCGGAGGCGTGACAGTCCGTGAGGACGCCGGCGACGAATTCGTCGATCGTCATCGTGTCGGTCGTGAACGCCGCGACATAGCCGGCGAGGAGGCCGACGAAGGCGGTGGCGGCGTTGTTGGTGACGTCGATCGATCCGGACGCGGTGCAGCCGGTCAAGGACCCCGTCGTATGGGCGACGAGGCCACCGGCATACGTCAGGTAGCTCGTCGTGATGTCGATGACAAATCCCGTGACGTTGAGGTCGACGAGGTCGCCGGTGACGACGCCGAAGAGCCCGTTCATGTTCGCGTTGGCATGGGTGATCTGGAAGTTGGATATCGTGTGGCCGTCGCCGTCAAACGTCCCGGCGAAAGGATCGTCGGGCGTGCCGATCGGTTCCCATTCGGCACCGGCAAGATCGATGTCGGCGGTCAGAAGATAGCTTTTGGTCACGTCGACGGCGAGGAGTTCCGCCGCGGTTGAAATCGATAGCGTTTCCGGCGTTTCTGTCGAAACCGTGGTCGTCGTTGTCGTGGTACCGTAGAAATCACAGCCGGCGAGGACGAAAGTAAAGAGGGCCGCGGCGGCGATAACAAGCATTTTTCTCATGGATGGTTCTCCTTCGGTCGATGCGGGTTCACCGCATATGATAGCACGCCGGATGCAAAACGGCGGTGAGGTTTTGGTGAATTGCATCAGAAAAGCGTCTGTTGGATGATTTTTTCCTTTTCTTCGGCTTCGCGCTCTTCGTCTTCGGCGACTTCGGCGGCGTGCGTATTGATGATCTTTTCGAGTTCGAGCATGACATTTCCGCTTTCTGGTTCGACCGGTGCCGGTAGCGTTTCCGGAGTGAGGTCCGGTTGTTCTGGCTCGGCCATCCGATCGCGGGCGAGTTTCGTCATGATGCGGTCGATCTCGTCGCGGTGTTGTTCGTCGCAATAAAGTTCGAGCGGAACGACATCCTTTTCCAGGTAGGGTGCGCCGTGTTCG
>CAZFHR010000227.1:0-2780 GCA_964519115.1 uncultured Candidatus Izemoplasmatales bacterium | reverse complement strand
ATTCAAAGGGATGTTTTTTCTCATGTCAATCGATCCTTTCTGCTTCTGTCGCTTTGATATGGTAGACGCGGGAACCGAAATCGCCCATCAGGCGGATGTCGGCATTGTAGCCTGAACCGATGTATCGTTGTTTCGGAACGAACCCGAAGCGGTTGAGGACATCGCCGGCGACGAGCAGATCCTCGGTTTCCGCCGCCATCAGGTAATGATTGGCGAGGAAATGGAAGAGGACGCCTTTGGCGGCGAGCCGGATTGGCAGCGCATGGCGGGCAAGATCGCCGAAGGTGCGGAGGTTGAAATACTGCCGGCGGTTGCGGATGCGGAAACGGTGCGCCGGATTCAGGCCGGCGACCGGTATCTTCTGCGCGGGACCGTTTGGCTTGGCCAGCATCTGATAGACGCCGGTGATGGCTTCGCCGCCGTCTTCTGACACCGTCATCCAGAGACATTCGTTCGTGTCATACGGGCTTTGCAGGCGATAGAACCGCCCGAACTGGAGCAATTTGCGATGTTCCTTGTAGAATTCAATCTGGCGCCGGATGACCTTGCGGTCAAACGACGACAGTTTGGCGAAATCAAGTTCGTAGCCAAGAAGGCCGAAGATGGCGGTGTTGAATCGGGTTTCCAGCGGCGTCGACCGAATCGTCTGGGCGTTGGGCACGGCCGAGACGTGGGCACCCATCGTCGAAGGCGGATACGCAAAGCTCGTTCCGTATTGGATGTACAGGCGTTCCATTCCGTCGGTATCGTCGGAAGTCCAGGTCTGGGGCATGTAATACAGCATCCCGAGATCGAAGCGGTTGCCACCAGAAGCGCAGGATTCGAACAGGATGTCCGGATAGCCGCGGGTAACCCGTCCGAGCAGTTCATAAAGCCCGAGGACATAGCGATGCGCGAATTCGCCCTGATGAAGGCTATCAAGGCTGCCGGAAAACAGGTCGGAGAGACTGCGGTTCATGTCCCATTTGCAGTACGTCACGCCGGCTTCGTCGAACAGGGTGGAAAGCCGTTCAAACAGATAGTCGCGGACATCGGTGCGCGTCATGTCAAGAACCAGTTGGTGGCGTCCGAGCGAGGGAGCGCGCTGAGGATGGCGGATCGCCCATTCAGGATGTTTGCGGTAGAGATCGCTGTCCGGATTCACCATTTCCGGTTCGACCCAGATGCCGAAATCAAGTCCGATCCGTCTGATTTTGGTGGCGAATCCACCGATGCCCGAAGGCAGTTTCTTCGGATTGGCGAACCAGTCGCCAAGCGAGGACGTATCGTCGTTGCGCTTGCCGAACCAGCCATCGTCAAGGACAAAGAGTTCAACGCCCGCTTGCTTTGCAAGACGGGCGAGTTTCAATAGTTTGCGTTCGGTGAAATCGAAAAACGTCGCTTCCCAATTATTGGCGAGGATCGGTCGTTCCCGTTCCTGCCAATGCGGATTGATGATGTTTTTGTTCACCAGCCGGTGGAGGTTCTGCGACAGTTTCGTCATTCCATTGGCCGCAAAGGTCAGTACGGCTTCCGGGGTGGTGAAGGATTCTCCCGGTTCGATGTTCCAGTAGAAGTCAAACGAATTGATCCCCATCATCAGCCGTAACTGACCATGCGGGTTCACTTCCGCGCTTGCTTCGAAATTCCCGCTGTAGAGCAGCGAAAAACCGTAGCAGTCGCCGGCGTCTTCGGTCGTAAATGGCCGCTTGATCGCCACGAAGGGATTGTGGTCAGAGGAGGAAACGCCGCGCTTGGAATCGATTTTAACGATTCCGGGCCGCAACGTGCGCTCATGGACGTGGCGTTCGCGGATCCAGGCGCCGTCCAGCGACACGAACTCGAAATCCGCATCGGCGAAATCGAGATTGAAACTGAGAAATTTCTCGGCCATGACGCGGCCGATTCCGACATTGCGGACGACGGCGCGACGGGTGATGACGTCGGCGGAAGCGAATACGGAATAATACAGGTCGACTTCCAGAGCCGCGATCGGATCCGTCACCGTGACCTGCAGGGTTTCGACGCTTTCACCGGCGGCCGCAAAGACTTCCGGCATGGTCGGGAAAGACGGTTTTTCGGCCAGAATGCGATGCTCCTGATAATGGAAATCCGTGATGCGGGACCCGTCGGGCAGGCGGAAATGGACCATCGGGTCGCGGAAATCGCCTTTACCAAAGGAAGAAATCTTCAGTTTGGCAGGCAGCAGCGATGCGGTGAAAGATTACATTGAAAAAAAGAGTGTTTCTGGCCCGCTGGATTTGCTGGTTGAAGGAGCCTGGGAGGACCGCGAGATTGCCGGTCTTGAACAGTACCCATCGACGACGGCCCTTCAGAAGAACACCAGATTGATAGTCGGTACATCATGGAATGGACCAAAACTGTGGGGAAATGAAATAGAGAACTGGAATATTCATTTGTGTTGCAATTCTGGCAATCCTCATATTCAAGCCGGGATAATCTACTAGAACGACCAGGTCTGGCGGATTTTTTCGAAAAGAATCTTTAATGGTTTTTTCTACTTTCAGGAAAAAAGAAATATGCTTCAGCACTTCCCAGAAACCCATTACAGAAAACCGCTCGAATGGAAAAAGCGATTGAAATCCCAACTTTTGCATGCTCGATCCACCAATTCCGAAATTCTGCCAATCGGGGTGACGTTTTGTAACTTCCTGCAAAACCAGCGAAGCATGCAGATCACCGGAATTTTCTCCAGCCAGCCAAAATATTCTTTTGTTCATTTTCTCTCTACTCTCATGTCATCCCCGGCTGCGATCGGGGATCTCAGAGTTTCCCGCTTT
>CAZFHR010000226.1:0-2784 GCA_964519115.1 uncultured Candidatus Izemoplasmatales bacterium | reverse complement strand
CTTCGATTATGGCAACAGTTTCCTCAAAGCAGTTTCCGACGCCGGCGTCACCGCGGTCCGCAGAAACGGCAGCGACGATAAAGACGGCTTCATCTGGCCGTCCTATGTCGAGGACATCATGGGACCCGATCTGTTCGATTACGGATACGGCCCGTTCCGCTGGGTCTGCCTATCCGGAAACGAAACGGATCTGGAAAAGACCGACGCCGCGGCAATGGCCTGCATCGACCCCAATCGCCGGTTCCAGGATCGCGACAACTACAACTGGATCCGCGATGCCAAGAAAAACGCGCTGGTCGTCGGCACGAAGGCCCGCATCCTCTATCAGGACGCCGAAGGCCGGACGAAGATCGCCCTCCGCTTCAACGAAATGGTAAGAAACGGCGAAATCGATCCGATCATGATCGGCCGGACCACCATGACACCGGCGGGACGGATTCGCCGTTCCGCGAAACGGCCAATATCCGCGATGGCTCGAACATCATGGCCGAAATGGCGACCCAGGTCGCCCTCGGTAACGCCGCGCGCGGCATGACGATGGTCGCCCTCCACAACGGTGGTGGCGTCGGCATCGGCAAGGCGATCAACGGCGGCTTCGGACTCGTCCTCGACGGTTCCGCCCGCGTCGATCGCATTCTCGCCACGGCGCTTCGCTTCGACGTCACAGCCGGCGTCGCCCGCCGGGCCTGGGCGCAGAACCCGCCGGCGGTCGAGACGGCTTTGGCTTACAATCATAAAGGCGCGGGAACAATCACCATGCCCCGCGGTGCAAACGAAGGATTTCTGCGGGAACTTGTCCGCAAGCACTATCTGAAAGGCGGGAAATGACGTGAGACAAATCATTGAATGCGTTCCCAACATCAGCGAAGGACGCGATCAGGCGAAAATCGACCGCGTCGTCGGTTCTTTAAGAAACCATTCCGGATTTTCCGTCATATCCGCGGAAGCCGACAAGGACTACAACCGTACCGTCATCACCGTCATCGGCGATCCGGAGGCGATCATGGCGGCTTTGCCCGGTTTCGTCGCGGCCGCGATCGCGGAAATCGATCTCAACTGTCATCAGGGCGAACATCCGCGGATGGGCGCCGTCGACGTCATTCCCTTCGTTCCGATTTCCGGGCTCGACATCGAAGAGTGCGTCGGTTTCGCCGAGCGGACCGGCCAGATTTTGGCTGAACGCTTCGACATTCCGGTATTCCTCTATGCGAAAGCTGCGAAACGGCCGGAACGAATCCTGCTTCCCGACATCCGCAAGGGTGAATTCGAAGGCATGAAGGAAAAAATCAAGGATCCCCTCTGGGCTCCGGACTACGGCCGCGCCGCGATCCATCCGACCTTCGGCGCCGTCGCCGTCGGCGCCCGGATGCCGCTTGTCGCCTTCAACGTCGATCTGGCGACCGTTGATGAAAAACCGGCTAAAGACATCTCCCGGTATCTCCGCGCTTCCAGCGGTGGGTTCCAGTTCGTCCAGGCCGGTCCGGCTTTTCTGGAACAGCGTGGTCACATGCAGGTGACGATGAATCTTCTCGATCATCTCAAGAATCCGATTTACCGGATCCTCGAAACCGTCAAGATGGAAGCCAGGCGCTTCCGCATCGGCGTCACCGGCTGTGAAATCGTCGGACTCGTGCCGGCGGCCGCGCTCCTTGAATCGATCCGCTATTACCGCCAGTCCGAAGGCCGGAAGACGCCACCGGACATGACGTTCGCAGAAATCGCCGCCGAAGCCGTCCTACGGCTCGGTCTTCGCGATTTTTCCGTCGATAAGATCATCGAAGCCAATCTGCCGGAGGAATCGTCATGATCGCCGATTATGTCATCCGGAACATCGGCGAACTCTGGACTCAGGAACACGTTCCGCCAATCAAAGGTGCGCTGATGAACGATGTCTGCGTCCTTGTCAACGCCTTCCTCGCCGTTCAGGGCGACATCATCATCGGCTACGGCACCGGCCCGGGCATCGATTTCATCGGTCCCAAGACCGTGCTTCAAGACGCCAGAGGCGCCGTCGTCGTCCCGGGACTCGTCGATGGCCATACCCATCTCGTCCACGCCGGCTCCCGCGAGCAGGAGTTTGCGCTGAAACTGGCCGGCGTATCCTATCTTGACATCCTCAAGCAGGGTGGTGGCATCCTTTCAACGGTCGCCGCGACCCGGAAAGCATCGTTCGAAGAACTGTTCGCAAAGGCGAAGAAGAGTCTGGATACGATGCTGGTGTTTGGCGTCACGACCGTGGAAGCCAAGAGCGGCTATGGACTGAACTACGAAACCGAAAAGAAACAGATGCTCGTCGCCAGGGCTCTGGATGAAATGCATCCGGTCGACGTCGTGTCGACGTATCTGGGCGCTCATGCGCTTCCGGCCGAACGGGCTGGCGATCGAGTGGGATATCTTCAGGAAGTGATGCGCGACCTGGAAAAAATCAAAGCCGCCAAACTGGCGGAATCGGTTGACGTGTTCTGCGAAGCCGGTGTCTTCTCCGTCGAAGCGGCGAGGACGCTGCTTGGATACGCGCAGTCGCTTGGGTTCCGGATCCGGCTTCACGCCGAGGAAATCGTCGCCATCGGCGGCGCCGGCCTGGCCGCGGAACTGCACGCGGCGTCAGCGGATCATCTGACGGCCGTCGCCGATCAGGACATCCTTGCCCTCGCCGGTTCCGATGTCGTCTGCGATCTGTTGCCGGGGACTTCCTTTTACCTGAATCACAGTTATGCTCCGGCCCGCCGGCTGATTGCGGCCGGCGCCGCCGTGGCGATCGCTTCGGATTATAATCCCGGCAGT
>CAZFHR010000225.1:0-2796 GCA_964519115.1 uncultured Candidatus Izemoplasmatales bacterium | reverse complement strand
GGATCAACCACCGCGACTACATCGTCTACCTGCTCACGATCATCGTATTCTCGCTCGTGCCGCTGTTTCTTGTCTGGTTCGATGTGATCGTCGACATCACCTGGCCGGCGGTCACCGCATTTGTCGCGGCGATGTTCATTCTGCTCGTCGTCATTTTCTTTTTCCCGAAATCAATCAAGGAAGAAATTCGAAAACGATTTAATTTCTAGGGAGGTAGTAGCCGATGCGAACGGTCGTCAAGAACGGTTTCGTCATCCTCGGTTCAAAAATCCGGCGCGCCGACGTCCTGCTTGAGAACGATCGCATCCTCGCCGTCGATGACGAAATCGACAAAGCGGACAGCATTGATGACGTCGCCGGCGCTTTCGTCGCTCCCGGTTTCATCGACATCCATGTTCACGGCGGCGGTGGTCACGATTTCATGGAAGCCACCGTCGAAGCATTCCGGGCCATCACCGATCATCATCTCGCCCACGGGGCGACGTCGCTCTGTCCGAGCGCGGTTTCTGCGCCGCTGCCCGATCTGATCCGGTTCCTTGAAGCTTATCGGGAAGCGGTGGCATCTGGCATAATCGCCGCTCGTCTGGCCGGCGTCCATCTGGAAGGTCCTTATCTGTCAAAGCGGAAGGCCGGCGCCCATGATCCCGCATTCCTGAAAAACCCCGATCCGCAGGAATATGAAAAACTGATCCGCACCTATCCGTTCATCCGCCGCGTCACCGCCGCTCCCGAACTGCCAGGAGCCCTGGTTTTGGGCGACTATCTGTCCGGCCGGGGCATCAATGCCTCGATCGGTCATTCTGACGCCTATGGCGACGAAGTGACATCCGCCGTCAACCACGGATTCACGAGCATCACCCATTTGTACAACGCGATGTCTTCCGTCGGCGAACACGCCGGCGTCAAAGCCGCCGGCGTTGCCGAAATGGCGATGCTTGACGACCGGCTCTATGTCGAACTGATCGCCGATCTGTACCACGTTCCCGCCGAACTTATGCGCCTGGCTTATCGCAACAAGGGCAAGGAGAAACTGATCCTCGTGTCCGACTGCCTCAGTCCCGCCGGCATGGAAGCCGGCCGATATCGGCTGGGATCGGCGGCCAATGGCATCGATATCGATGTCCGCGGCGCGGCCTATGTCGCCGGTACGGCGAAACTAGCCGGCTCGATTGCTTCCGTCGACACGCTCCTGCAAAATGCCATTGCCATTGGCATCCCGCTCGTCGATGCGGTCTGGATGCTGACGCAGACGCCGGCGAAACTGCTCGGCATCGAAGATCAGGTCGGTTCGCTGGAGCCGGGGAAAGCTGCCGATATCGTCGTCTTTGACGCCACCGGCCACATGCAAAGAGTCTATTGTCGGGGAAAACGCGTGAAATGAAAAACGGCAGCGCCGCAGCGCTACCGTTTCATTGCAAGGAAGTCGAGAAAATCGACTTCTTTTTTTATCCATGTCCTGCTATCGAGACGATGCAGGGGGTGATCTGATTCCGGAAAGGAAAAAGCGAGACGATAGGAGGCGAGCGCCTGATGGCGGAGCCCGTACCGATGGTTGACGATCCCGTTTCCGTAGAGGGGATCGCCGATGATGGGATGCCCGAGAAAGGCGAGGTGGGCACGGATCTGATGCGTCCTGCCAGTGACGAGTTCGACTTCCAGTAAGGACAGATCGCCTTTTTCCAACAATACCCGGTATTTGGTTTCGATCGGTTTGGATCCGGGGATCGGGATGTCCGCAATGCGGACCAGGGCACTTTCCTCATCTTTCAGCAGATAGGCTTTCAAAGCGGCTTCGGGATAGGGAAGATATCCGGAAACGACGCACAGATACGTTTTTGTGATCCGTTTTTCCCGCCCAGCCGCACTCAACTGATAGGCTGCGGTGCGGTTCTTGGAGACGATCATCAGCCCGGAGGTATTGTAGTCAAGCCGGTTTACGGGAGCGTAGGCCGCCGCGTCGCGGGATTTGCGCAGTACCGACAGTACATCTTTTTCACGCATTCCGGTTTCTGGATGGGAGAGCATGCCATAGGGTTTGTCGACGATGAGGATGTCCTCGTCCTCATAGACGATCTGCAGGACCTGCGGTTTTAGCTGCTGGAGCTCGTCGGCTTCGATGGCGATGATCTCGTCGCCGGTTTTCAGCAGTTCGCCGGCATTGCGGAGGGGTTCGCCATTCAACAGGAAATGGCCGGCCGCCAGGGCCGCCGCCAGTGGTTCCGTCGTTGTTTTGGCGAAATGGCGGGCGAAGTATTTTTCAAAAGTCAGATGATGTTCGTTCGAGCCAACGGTGCCTGTACGCATGATAGTCCTCCCGAGTTAACCGATGATGATTTTGACCGGAGCATAATCGATGTTCGAGGCGAAAGGATGACCCCAGTTTTTGTTCCAGATGCCGAAAATGGCGATGGGTCCGAGGCGGCCGACGAACATCAGGATCACGAGAACGATTTTCGATGCCGGTGCCAAAAACGGCGTGATGCCAAGCGACAATCCGACCGTGCCGAACGCGGAGACGGATTCGAAGAACAGGTTGGCCGTGGTCGCGACATACCGCGTGGTATCGTTTTCGAACGCCGCCACGAGGATGAATCCGCAGAAGAGAGTGCAAAGGCTGATGAAGGCGAGGCTGAAGGCCTTGAGACGGGTTTCATCGTCGATCTTCCGTTTTTTGATGATCGGGATTCTGCCTTGAAGGAAGAAGATCGTCGACCGCATGATGGTGTAGGCCGTCGTCGTCTTGATGCCGCCGCCCGTCGAGTTCGGCGAAGCACCGATGAACATCAGGGCGATCAA
>CAZFHR010000224.1:0-2823 GCA_964519115.1 uncultured Candidatus Izemoplasmatales bacterium | reverse complement strand
GCAGTCTTCAAACGGACGGATCGAGATGTCAAACGTACCAATCCGGCGGGCGATCGCCATGATGTCGACCTTGTCGTAGGTGGCAAGCGGCCGGAGCACGAGCCGGTCGGTGACGCGGCTGATGCAGGCCATGCTTTCCAGCGTCTGCGAAGCGACCTGGCCGATCGATTCCCCGTTGACGATCGCGAGGCAGCCGGTCGTTTCAACGACGCCGGCGGCGATTCGGTACATCATCCGGCGCATGATCGTGATGAGGTAACTCTCAGGAATCCGCCGGATGATTTCGGCGTGCAAGGGCTCGAAGGGGACGAGATGAAGCCGAATGCGGGAATAAGGCGCATAGGCGGCGAGGATTTCGACGATGTCGATGACTTTCTGGACCGATTCGATCGCCGTGAGCGGCGTCGATTCGAAATGAAGGCATTCGATTTCGACGCCCTGCTTCATCGTCAGCCAGCCGGCGACCGGCGAATCGATCCCGCCGGAAAGCATCAGCAGGGCTTTTCCGCCGATGCCGACGGGATAGCCGCCCATGCCGCGGATCTGCTCCGTGAAGAGATAGGCGCCGTCCGGACGGATTTCTACTGACAGGACGAGTTCCGGGTGATGGACGTCGACGATGAGATAAGGCGCGGCGGGCAGGATCCGGTCAGCCAGAAGCGGCGAGATTTCCTGTGATGTCAGGGGATAGGTTTTATCGGCGCGTTTCGTCTCGACCTTGAACGTCGTCGGTTTTTTTTCCGTCTTCCGGTCGATCATGAGGACGGCGAGCCGGGCGATTTCATCGAGATCGACGGCGCATTTGCTAATCGGGCTGTAGGAATACAGTCCGGAAACGCGATTGAGGCGTCGGATCACTTCTTCGTAGGGCGTGTCACCGAGGATGACGTACATCCGGTCGTGGCGAAAATCGAGCCGGACGACAAGTTCGGCAAGTTTTTCGCGGATCAGCCGATCGACGGCATCGATGAAATGATGACGGTTCTTGCCTTTCAGGTTCAGGTCGCCGTAGCGGACCAGCAGGCGTTCGTACATGGTATCTTCCTCGTTTCGATTCATGTAATATTTTAACATACGGATTGCGATTTTTGACCGTCTAATGTAAAATTGTCCCGGTGATATCATGCAAAAAACGATTGCGCGTGGCACCGACCGTGCCGCCAACTGCACCCGCTTCCTCGAACTCGTTCCCAGCTATCTTGAAAAAGGCCTGCCCGAAATCGCCAACCTGGCGAATTTCGCCGCCCTCGCCGCCGTCTGGTTCGACGACATCAACTGGGTCGGCTTTTACCTGTTTGACGGTCAGAGACTGACGCTCGGCCCCTTTCAGGGCAAACCGGCCTGTACGACGATCACGCTGGACCGCGGGGTCTGTGGCGCCGCCGCTTCGCGTCTGGAGGCGGTCGTCGTCGCCGACGTCCACGCATTTCCGGGTCATATCGCCTGCGATGACGCATCGCGTTCGGAAATCGTCGTACCGATCCTCGTTTCCGACCGGCTTTACGGCGTCTTCGACGTCGACAGTCCGACCCCGTCCCGGTTCGGAATGCGGGAGCAGACGACGATCGAGGCAGCCCTGAAGGTTTTGGTTGACTTCCTGACATCCCTGTAATATAATATCTAGTGCGCATGTAATAAAAAGCAGTTGCGCCTGCGTTCATTCAAGGTTTTGATTGTTCCGCAAAGGTTTGTCAGTACCGTCAACTGCTTGACGGGAACGCATCAAAACAATCAATTTGGATCGCACGGGAGCTCCTCGGATATTACGCGTAATTGAAAATGGAGGACAATACAATGTCAAGATTCACCGGATCCACCTGGAAAGTATCCCGCCGGCTGGGATACTCAGTCTCCGAAACCGGCAAAGAACTCAACAAACGTCCGTTCGCTCCGGGACAACATGGCCAAAAACGGTCCAAACTGTCCGAGTACGGCACCCAGTTGCAGGAAAAGCAACGCGTCCGTTACACCTACGGTGTCAACGAACGGCAATTCCGCAAAACCTTCGAAGAAGCGAAGCGGATGCCTGGTATCACCGGCATCGCCTTTCTCAAGTTGCTCGAATCGCGGCTTGACAACCTCGTCTACCGTTCCGGCTTTGCCAGAACCCGCCAGCAGGCGCGTCAGCTCGTCAATCACGGCCACATCCAGCTCGATGGCAGGAAAGCCTCGATTCCCTCAATCCGCGTCAAGCCGGGTCAGGTCATCACCGTCAAAGAAGCTTCCAAGGACCTGCAGATCATCAAGGACGCCCTCACGGGCATCCACGGCCGTCCCGAATACATTTCCTTCGACGACCAGAAGGTCGCATCCACGTTCGTCCGGTTGCCGGAACGCTCCGAGTTCCTGACCGACATCAAGGAAAACCTCATCGTCGAACTTTACAGCAAATAATGCCAGTCGCAAGGCGGTCTCCGGACCGTCTTTTTTTTATTTCCCCGGACCCAGGCAAAAAGAAAACCGCCGGAGTATCGGTCCGGCGGTGAAATCAGACCCGCATCAAGCGGCGGGTGGCATTCCTTGGATGATCGCGTAGAATTCGGCAAGGGTCGGATATGGGATTCGGTCCGTATAGTTGCGGCCCCAGTCGATCGAATAATTGGGCGCCACGCCTTCTTCGACGGTTTCATAGGTCGAATAGGAAAGGTTCATGTTCGAAGACATCTGCATGATCGCGCCGTTGGGCAGAACGACTGCCTTGACCGAACACGCGCCGCCGCCGGAATGTGATCCGATCGTGCGGGCCAGGTTGTTCTCGACGGCGAGAGCGGTGAACAGGTTGGCGGCGCTGTAGGTCGCCGCGGAAGTGATGATGAAGAATTC
>CAZFHR010000223.1:0-2833 GCA_964519115.1 uncultured Candidatus Izemoplasmatales bacterium | reverse complement strand
GTGAAGACGATCTACGACCAGGAGTGATGAAAATGAAAAAATCCCTGTTCATGGTTTTGTTCCTGATCCTGATTCTTGCCTTCGCTTCCTGCGCGGAAGCGACGACGACCGTCGATCCGACGATTGCCGAAGAGCGTGCTGCTTATCAGAAGCTCGTCGCGGCCGAAACGCTGTCGGGAATGGGTGCCTGGAACGGCATCCTAATCGACAGTGCCGGTCCGCTCGGACTGCCGACCGCCTATCAGGGCGTCCAGATCACCTATGCGTCCCGCCAACCCGACATCATCTCCGACGATGGCGTCGTGACCCTTCCCGACACCTGCTGGATTCAGAGCAAGGATCAACTCGGAGAAGAAGACTTTGCCAACCTTAACGATAACTGGCCGGTCGTCCTCGACGTCACGATGAGCTATCTCGGTCAGACCCGGACCGCCAAACTGATGTTCATCATCGCCCCGGCCGCGGGCTTCACCTGCGACAAATATCTCGGAGACTGACGGGGTTGCCCGTGGTACTCTGTTAGGAGGAATCAAACGATGAAGAAATTTACGCTCTTCCTGTTCGCATTACTGTTCGTTTTGGCATTCGTCGGCTGCAAGGAAACGACCACAACCACTACCGTTCCGACCGGCGTGGCGACGACTACGACGACGGTCACGACGGCATCGGCCGATCAGCTCGCCGTCGACGCCGTCTATGACTGGCTCGTCCTCGGCGATCTTTCGGCGCTCACGACGTCATCCGCCCGTCTCATCATGGCGACGAGCCGCAATGGCGTGACGATCGCCTGGAATATCACGCATCCGCAGTACATCGCCAGTAACGGCGTCATCACTCAGCCCGAACACAGCGTCGGCGACGTCACGGTGACCCTCACCGCGACCCTGACGCTCAACGCCGTCGTCAGGACCAAGACGTTCACTGCGACCGTCCTCGCCCTGCCGTCCCCGGAAGACGCGGAACCGATCATGAACGAGACGTTTGCGGCCTACACCGACGGCAACATCCGTATCCAGACCGGTCTGTGGGCGCCTGTTTCCGGCAAGAGCGGGACCTCGGAATTCTTCGTTGTCAGTTCCATTTCCGGGACGACGATCCCCGGCGGTTCCAAAGCTCTTTCGATCAAGGCCTTCACCGAAACGCAGATCGAAGGCGCCCTCGTCCACGACCTCGACCTCGTCGTCATCGAAGCCGACGTCTATCAGACCGCCAACGGCTCGCCGATCTACATCCAGTCGAGTTCGAGTTCGCCGGTCGTTGCCTTCGGCCTCACCGGCGGCGGCTCGGAAACCGGCAGCATCTATTACCGTACCGACAACGGCACCGAGATCAAGACCGCGATCGCTCTCAACACCTGGTATACGATCCGGTTTGAAGTCGACCTCGCCAACAAGACGGTCCAGTTGTTCTATTATGATACCGAAGGCAATCTGATTCCCTGCAGCCCCGGTCCGGTGGCGTTTCTGGGCATCACCGCGCTCACGGCGCTGTTCATCCGCAGCGGCAGTTCGACCAATACCGTCCTCAATGAAAATCCGTCCTACGTGACCAACATCGTCGTCAACCGGATTGAGGCGCTGCCCCGACCGGTCGATCCGATCCGACTTGGCACGATCACCGGAATCGAAGCCGTCATCACTCTCGAAAACGGCGACGCCTTCACTCCCGCTACGCCCATCGTCAAGAATTACTATGGTTCGCAGACGCAGTTATCGGCCGGCGTCGACTATTCGCTTACGATCGATAACCCGGTCGAAGTCGCCGTCGACGGATCCTATACCGTCACGTATACCTTCACGAATCTTTTCGATGCCGAAGACGTCAAGGTCGTCACCCAGACCGTCAACGTCTTTTCACCCAACCAGCCCAACGTCATCAGCAACGCCATCGCGACGCCCGCTGTGGCGCTTTCGCACGAAACGGATGTCAGTGTTTCCGTCATGCGCGCTGAAGGGATCCTGCATTATGCGATAAGCGCGGCGACGCTCACAGCCGAAGAAATCCTTTCAGCCACTTCCCATGGGTCGGTCGCGGTCGACGCGACATCCGTCATGATTCCCGGCCTCGTCGTCCTCCCGGGGGAAAACGTCTACTTCGTCGTCGAACTCAACGGCTTCAGCAACGTTTTCGAACTGGTTGTCACCCATCAGCCGCTCATCATGATCACGACGCCGCAGGAATTCTTCGACGCCGTTACCGCCACCCAGTCGGCGCAGGGAAACAATTATTACCTGTTGGCCAATGACCTCGATTTCACCGGATTTTCATGGCCGGCACTGACGGCGAACACGTTCTACGCCACCCTCGACGGCGGCGGCCACGTGATTTCCAACCTGACGATCGCCAAAATCGGCGCTAAAGGCGGCATCTTCACGAAACTGGAAAACGCGACGGTGAAGAACCTGATCCTCGATCAGATCGTCGCTTCCAGCGATACGACGGCTTCCGCCCTGCTCTGCGGCGAAATCTACGGCCATGTCACGATCGACAACGTCGTCGTGATGAATTCTTCCAACATCGTGTCCAGCACCTATGGCGCCATCCTCGTCGGGCGGCTGCGTTCGATGGCGGGCGGAACGTCGGGAACCTTCACCAACATCGCCATCTACAACGTGACGATGGAAACGACCGGCAACTACGGCGGCGGCCTCGTCGCCGGCATGGATACGACAACTTCGGCCGTCTTCCGGGACATCTACATCGACGGCTTCGTCGTCAAGGAAGCGACCAGCATCATCGAAACCGGACAGATGGTCGGGGCGATCATCGGCCGCATCCAGGGCAATACGGTGATCGAACGCGTCGTCGCCTTTGGGCTCGATGTCCAGGGGCG
>CAZFHR010000222.1:0-2856 GCA_964519115.1 uncultured Candidatus Izemoplasmatales bacterium | reverse complement strand
TCAAAACAGACGGTTTTTCTTTCATTTAGGTATTGTGCGGCGCACAGTAGTGTGTTATAATTGCTTCATAAGGAGGGGATACGATGAATGCGCAATTCAAGCGCGGCATCATCGAACTCTGCGTTCTGTCACAGCTGGTCCAGGAGGACATGTACGGGTTTCAAGTCATCAACAACATCGCCAAGTACCTCGACGTCAACGACAACACGATCTATCCGATTCTCCGGCGACTGACGCAGGAAGGATACTTCGACACGTATCTCGAAGAATCGACGCTCGGCGCGCCACGAAAGTATTATCGCATGACCAAGAAAGGGTTTGATTATTACCTCGGACTCCGCGACGAGTGGGACGGCTTCATCAGCGGTGTGTACCAGATTCTCAACCAAGGAGGAAAAAACAGTGAAGAAGTATTTAGAAAATTTAAAAACCGCATTGAATAAACTCAAATTCGGTGAACAGGAAATCGCCGACATTCTTCGCGATCATGAAGAAATGATCGGCGAAGCCATTGCCGGGGGACTCGCGGAACAAGACATCGAACAGAAATTCGGCAGTCCGGAGAAAGTGGCTCACGATTTGTCCGATATGTGCAAGCACGGCGATATTTCCCGCGATCCGAGCATCAACGGCTGGAAACCGGCCGGAACGTTTGCGCTTCCGGAAAAAATGTTCAACGTCTCGCTCCGACTCGCATCAGAAGACCTGACGGTCGAAAAGGGCGAGGGCAGCGAAATCGCCGTCTTCGTCAAAGGATATGGGCCTCTTGATCTGTTTGAAATTGGCTTTTTCGACGGCGAATTCGTTGTCCGCCGCAAAGCGAGGAGCACCAGTTCCTGGTTTCACCGCGAAGGGCTCGACTTTCTCATCCGCTTTCCGGCGAACGCGAAGATCGGTACCGTTTCCCAACATACGGCCAGCGGTGATTTCGTCTATGCCGGACTCGCCTGTGAAGGCATTGAAGTCAATACCGCCTCAGGCGATGGGTTCATCCATGACTGCGCCTGTCAGCGATTCCAGTTTCATGCGGTGAACGGCGATCTCCATTTCGTTGATGTCACCTGTATCGATGTATCCATCGGCCAAGTAAGCGGCGATGTCCGCTTTGAACATCTGCACTGCGCCGGCGACATCGAAATCACCAACACGTCTGGCGACGTCACGCTGATTGATTCGGAATGCAAGCATGCGATGTTTCGTACCGTATCCGGAGACCTCGAAGGCACCGAATTCTATCCGGAATCGGTCGAACTGCGGAGTGTTTCCGGGGATATTTCGATCCAAAACAAGGACAGTCTGCGTAAAATCATCGTCACTTCCGCCAAATCCGTTTCCGGTTCGGTTCGAATTTAAGCGTTTTGTTGTATAATGAGACCATAAAGTCAAAACCGATTCGGAAAGGACCCTATTCATGACTCAACTGGAACAATTCCGGCATCTCGTCAAAGAAATCAAATCGTATCAATATGTTCTGAACGTCCTCGGCTGGGACTCGGAAACCGAAGCGCCGCGCGACTCATTTGGCCATCGGGCCGACATGCTCGCCACGATCGGCGCCGAACTGTTTCGCCGCAGTACCAGCCAGGAATATCAGGACGTCGTCAACGCACTCTTCGCCGATCGCGAACAACTCGATCCGACCACGGCGCGGGAAATCGGCCGCGCCAAGAAAGAACTCGACAAGATCGTCAAGATTCCCGAAGCCGACTTTGTCGGATATCAGAAGCTGCTCAACCTGACCCAGATCGTCTGGGAAGACGCCAAAGCCAATTCTGATTACGCCAGTTTCAAGAACAATCTCGCCGAAATCTTTGCCTATCAGAAGAAATTCATCGGCTTCTACGGTCTGACGGCGGCGCCGTACGACGTCCTGCTTGACGAATTCGAAGACGGCATGACGATGGCGGAGTACGACCGGTTCTTCGATCTGTTGAAGCGCGAACTGGTGCCGTTCGCCCGGAAAATCCTGCAAGTCAGGAAAAATCACGCCGATCCGTTCGCTGGGAAGAACTTCCCCCAGGACCGTCAGGAAGAATTCAACAACTATCTTCTCGACGTGATGAAATTCGACAAAAACCGTGGCCTGATCAAGAAAAGCGTCCACCCATTCACATGGCATACATCGCCGGTCGACGTCCGACTGACGACGCGCTATATGGAAAACGATCCCTTCTACAGCATCTACTCCACGATCCACGAACTTGGCCATGCGACCTACGAACAGCAGATTGATACCGCGTGGAGCGACACCCTGATTTCCGGCGGCACCTCGATGGGAATCCACGAATCGCAATCGCGGATGTATGAAAACACATTGGGCCGGTCCCGTGCCTTCTGGTCGAAACATCTGCCGAAACTGAGAAGCCTGTTCCCAGGGCAACTGCGCGGCGTCACCCTTGACGATATCGTCTACGCCGCCAACCGGGTGGAAGCATCGCTCATCCGCACCGAAGCTGACGAACTCACCTATTCACTCCATATCATGGTCCGCTATGATATCGAGCGGTTGCTGATTTCCGGAAACCTTACCGTCGATGAACTGCCGACGAAATGGAACGAACTGATGTCATCCTATCTCGGCGTCACACCGAAAAACGATGCCGAAGGTGTTTTGCAGGACGTTCATTGGAGTGCCGGCCTGATCGGGTATTTCCCGACCTATGCGCTTGGCTCCGCCTATGCAGCTCAGATCTATCGGACGATGGAAAAGGATCTCAATATCGATAAAATCCTCCGGTCAGGCGACATGACGCCGATCAACGCCTGGCTGAAAGAACGGATCCACCGCTTCGGCGGCAGCAAATCGCCGCAGCAGTTGTTACAGGACGTAACCGGCGAGCCGTTCGATGCCCGATA
>CAZFHR010000221.1:0-2872 GCA_964519115.1 uncultured Candidatus Izemoplasmatales bacterium | reverse complement strand
CTTCAGGCGCCTGGCTGATGTGGTTCAGAAATCTACGTACACCTTGTCGTCCTCGACCTGCACCGCATAGGTGCGGACGGATCGTTCTTCCTCCCGCAGCTGGAGAAACGTCGCTTTCGCCTCGTTGCGGACCCGGCCCGTGCAAAGATCGATTTCCAAGCCGTGCTCCTTGCAGCGGATGATGCCGTTTTCGACCTTCCCGCCGGAAAGTGGAAATCCCCGGTGCGGACATTTGTCGGCGATCGCATAAGCGACGCCGTTCACTTCCGCGACCAATAGGCTCCGGTTCCCGATTTTGATCGGAATCTGTTTCTTCGCATGCAAGTCATTCCGTGTGCAGACATACTGAAGCATCCGATCCGCTCCTCTCGTTGGATGATCACGGTGTCGATAGCCAGTCATCTATATATATTTATTATAACGTGTCGGTACTCCCGACACAACCGATCGAAGATTTTTCCTAAGTCGAAAAGCGGGATCATCGACATCGTGGATGCAAAAAGCGGACGGATGCGATATAATGGAAACGTCAAAGCACGTCGAAACGTGCGGAAAGGACCTATCAGCCATGGCCAAAGAAAATCCGATCGTTACGATCTCCATCCGGGACCGGGAAGAACCCATCGTTCTGGAACTGTATCCGGAAATCGCCCCGAACACCGTCCGCAACTTCATTCAGCTGGTCCAGAAGAAATATTACGACGGCGTCATCTTCCACCGCGTAATCCGCGATTTCATGATCCAGGGCGGCGCCGGCAAGCCGACCCCGGTCATCCGTGGTGAATTCGCCATTAACGGCGTAGCCAACGACCTCAAGCACGGGCGCGGCATCATCTCGATGGCGCGCACCTCCGACCCCGATTCGGCAAGCGGTCAGTTCTTCATCATGCACAAGGATTCGCCCCATCTTGATGGCAAATACGCCGCCTTTGGCATGATGATCTCCGGATTTTCGACGCTTGACGCGATCGCCGCCGTCCGGACGAACTTCCAGGATCGGCCGGTGGCCGATGTCGTGATGAACACGGTCACGGTGGATGTCACACCGTCCGGAAAGTAAGTACTGAATCCTTATCTGTCGAAAAAAAGACCGTCTTGGCGGTCTTTTCCGTTTTTATTAGGTTCTTTTGCCGTTCTCGTCGAAAATCTGAGAACCTCAGGACTTGACTTCGGCGTTGTAGATTTTCATAAAATCCCGATGCAGGCGGATCGGAAACAGGAAGATGGCCGAAATCGATGCCGTCGCCGCCAGCAACATGATGATCCGATAGTCGAGGCCGGAATACTCGGCAACGACACCAAAGATGAGACAGCCACCGATCGTACCGATGTTACCAAGGAATCCCTGCGTCGAATTGATCCGGCCGCGCATCGCCGGCGGCAGATAGGCCTGGGTCGCGCTCATCCGGATGTTGAAGGACGTGACGGCGAAGAGTCCCATGATGAAATTGGCGGCGATCATCAGGAAATAAGGGGAGAACAGATACGTGGCGCTGACGATTTCGATTGTGAAGTAGACCGTGACGGCGATCTGAAATCGCCGTTTCGGCGGATAGGTGAACTTGTAGTGAAGGATTCCACCGATGATGCGGCCGATCGAATTCGCCGTAATGAGAAATGAGAAGTCCTGGATCGTGAACGTATCACTTGTCAGAAAGTAGGGCATGAGAAGCAGTTCGTGGGAGGCGGAAACGAAGGCGAACGCCGTGAAAAGCAGGCCGATGCCGAGGATGCCCCGCTCCATGCGGTAGTATTTGAACCCTTCGCGCATGTCCTCGATGAACTGGTTTCGCTCGACCGGCTTGTCGTTTAGCGTCTCCTTGATCCGGATCGTCGTTTCAAATAGAGCAGCGGTCAGGTAGGTCAGGGACGTGAAGAGCATGAGCAGGGCGATGCCGTTGGTGAAATGCTTGAACATGTAGGCGGCGATCGGGACCATGACGGCCGCGGAAAGCGGCCAGATCAGGCTGGACAGGGAATAGGCCTTGGAGAACTGGCCGGGCGGGATCGTTTCTGGGAACAGACTCATGAACGCGATCTGATAGACCGTGTCGATCATTCCGAAAAGGGCCGCCAGGGCGGTGAAGAGGATGACGTTGAAGAATCCCGTGAAGAGGACGACGCCGACCGTCGCAAAGCAGAGCGCGGAAATGAAATCGAGCGTATAGATGGTTTTAACGCGGGAGTGACGATCGACGAACGGTCCGGCAAGAAAGGCCGTGATCATTCGCGGGATGATGTTGGCGATCGTAAAAAAAGCCAGCGTGAGCGGCGAGCCGGTCGCCTGAAAGACCAGGATGCCGAAGCCGATGCCGGCAGCGGAATTGCCAAGCGCGGAAATGAACGACCCAATCGTCAGAATGGTGAAATTCCGATTCCATAGCTTCATGTCCCGTCCACCCCCCGCTGCTTATCAAGCCGCCCGCGATGCCGGCGACCTACAACCCTATTATAGCGTTTTCCGGCGCCGATCGAAACAATTTTCGTACTGGATTTATGATATTTTCGTCATCGGGTCGCCATGACCCTGTGATAGCATCGGAGTATCAAAAAAAGAAAACCGGCACGGGGCGTACCGGTTGACATTTGATCAGGCAATTTCCTGATTTTCGCTTGTTTTGGTTTTGCCGTTTTTCTTCGCATGGACGAAAAGCGCCAGAAAGACAACGCCGATCACTTCCATCGCCAGACTGAAGGCGACGACCGCGGCAAGCGACCATGCGTAGAGCGCACCGACGACCATCGAACCGATGAACCAGGCAAAGCCGAAAACGGAATTGAAGATGCCATAGGCGGTCGCCCGCTTTTCTTTGGAAACGATCGAGGCGACGACCGCTTTCAACACCGATTCCTGCGCCCCCATGCCAACGCC
>CAZFHR010000220.1:0-2881 GCA_964519115.1 uncultured Candidatus Izemoplasmatales bacterium | reverse complement strand
GATCGACGGCACCGGCGTGACCAACGCCGGAGACGGGAACATCAATGTGACGCTCAACGACGGTGCGCTGACGGTGAGCAGTGCGATCGTGGCGGACGGCGCGGGCGATATCACGCTGGCAACGAACGACGCGGACGCCGACACGACCGATCATATCGTCGTGAATGCGGCAGTTTCGACCGGTACGGGTAACGTGACGATGACAGCCGCTGACAACGTGACCGTGGACGCGGATGTGACGGGCAACGGTGTGACCCTGACGGCGACGGCCGGCGACATCCTGATCGCGCAGACGGCCGCGGCAACGGTGACTGGCCAGAGCGGGACGGTGCAGTTGAACGCGACGGCGGCTGGCGGCGAGGTGGTTGTGGGCAGCGGCGCGGCGACGGGCCGGGTGCTGGTGACCGGCAGCGGCCTTCTGGACATCAACGCGTTCGACCGGTTCGAACTGGCCGGTGCGGCCAGCCGGATCGACTCTCAGGGCGCGGTGGACATCGACGTGAACGACACGCTGACCGAGGTGGACACGGCGGTGATCGGCGGCCTGGGGCTCCGTGCGGCGGGCGCGGTGACGATCGACGTGAACGGCTCGATCGACGTGAACAGCGTCATTGAGAGTACGGGTTCGAGTGTGGCGTTGACGGCGGAAAACAACACCGGCGCCGTGGCCAGCAGCATCGACATCGGCGCCAACCTGATCGGCAATGACGTCAGCGCGACGGCGACCGATACAGACGGTGCGGACGCCGCGTCGATCCTGGTGTCGGCGGCGAGCGCGAACAGCCGTGGCGGGTTCACACTGACGGCGGACAGCGCCGGCGGCGAGACGGTGACGGTGAGCGGGGCGCTGTCGGGCGTGGACACGATCACGGTGAACGCGGCGACGATTGATGTAAACAGCACGGTGACGACGGCGGGTTCAGGCGGGATCACGCTGCAGAACCCGGCCGCGGCGGCCTTGATCACGACGCAGTCGGACCTGACGGCTGCCGACGACATCATTATCGGTGAGGCGGGCCAGGCGAACACGCTGACGATCGACATGGCGAACGTGTCGCTGACGTCGCAGGACGGCGACGTGAGGTTCAACGCGGCGGTGAACGAGGATGCGCTGGGCGGATCGAACCGCGACCTGACGGTCAACGCGCTGTCGGGCACGGTGACGTTTGCGGGCCGGGTGGACCAGGCGACGCTGCTGAACAACCTGACGGTGAACGCGCGGACCATGGACCTGCCGACGGGCGGATCACGGTGGCCCACACCATGGACTTCCGGGGGACCGAGTTTGTGACGCTGAGCGCGGGCACGACGACGCTTGAGGCCACGGCCCAGGACATCCTGTTCAGCGCGAATGGCGACATGGACGGCGCCAGTGCGCTGGTGCTGACCGCGGGTCACGACATCGAACTGGGCACAGTCGGCGACCAGACGCCGGTGGCCAGCCTTGACGTGAATGCCGGGCATACGGCGGTGCTGAACGCCGACATCACGGCGGTCGGCTTCATCGACTTCGCCAACTCGGCCGACGTGAACCTGTCCGGCGATGTCTCGATGACCAGCACGGGTGCGGGCGACATCCTGTTCACGGCCGCGGCCGGGACGCTGGACGGCGCGTATGACCTGTCGATCACCAACGTGAACGGCAACATCAGGATCTCGACGGCCACCGGTGCGGGCGAAGCCTTGGACAGTCTGACGGCCAACGCGCTGGCTCTGACTGGTGACGTTGTGTTGACGGGTGCGCTGACGGCGACGAACGAGGTGATTCTGACCGCGGGTCAGGATGTGACGGTCGGGGCGCTGGTGACCAGCGTGACCGGTGACACGGTCCTGAGTGCGGGCCGCGACCTTGCGATCACCGCCGGCGGCGTGACCGCGCGGGGCGACATCAGCGGCGACGCGGGTCAGGCCGTGACCGTCGCGGCTGACATCCTGAGCACGGGCGGGAATGTGCGGCTGGTGGCGGGCAAGGATGATGCGAACGATACCCCGGACGTGTCGGACCTGACCATCGGTGCGAACGTGAGCGGCACGGATGTGCTCTTCCGGGTTGAGTCCGACGGGACGAACCGGGGCGAGGACATTGTTCTGAACTTCGACCTGAACAATGCGGTGCCGGGCGGGAACTACACATTCCGGACCGACGTTGCCGGCCAGGACGTGGTGCTTGGTGCGGCGCGTACGGTCACGACCGACGACGGCGACGTGACCTTCAGGGCCTCAGTGAGCGAGAGCGCGGCTTCGAGCCTGACGGTGAACGCCGGCCTGGGCGACGTGACGCTGGCCGGGGTGACGGTGACGAATGCGGGCGGGCTCGGGCTGCAAGTGGTGTCCGGCGGTCAGACGACGCTTAACGGGAACATCCAGACCACGGGCGGAACGGTTGACTTCAGCGACGCACGCTGGGTTGAGATCACCGAGCACCTGAATATCGATACGACCGGTGCGGTGAACAACCCGGGCAACGGCGGCGCGGACATCCTGTTCGGAAAGCCGGTGGCGATTGACCCGACGGTGAGCAACGTGCTGACCGGCGGGTACGGTCTGTGGCTTGACGCCGGCGACGGGAACGTGGTCCTGGACAACGTCAACGGCTTGGTCGGCAATGTCGACGACACACATCCGAAGGGCCTGATCATCGCGGAACTGGCCAGCCAGGCCCCCATCCCCGCGGTCCCGGCCGGCATCGGTGCGCACACCGTGACGTTCAAGGGCGTGACGGTGATCCCGGGCGGCACGACGGTGCTCGCCGACGAGGTGTTTGGCCTGAACCCGATCGTGTCCGATGAGGATATCGTGATGACGGCCGGCCGGCTGAACATCGATGACAGCATCGCGGTGAGCGGGACGCACACGATCACGCTGACGGCGACCGGTTTGG
>CAZFHR010000219.1:0-2892 GCA_964519115.1 uncultured Candidatus Izemoplasmatales bacterium | reverse complement strand
CCTGAAGCAGACCGTCAAGCGGTTCGAAAATACCAAGGTCATTCTTCGCAAGGGCACCATCCACGACCAATCCAGTCTTGAGATGTGCGCCATCGACGAAGCAAAAACCGTGATCGTGAGCGACGTCGACGATGTGGATACGATCAAAGCCCTGCTGGCGATCAAGCAGACCGGTTTTTTCCGGGAAGGTCACAACGGTTTTGTTTCGGCGATCTTCGCAAGCCGTAAGAACCTGAAGATCGCCCAGGACATCTGCCATGACAAACTTGAAGCCATCCACGTATCCGACGCGATGAACCGCATCATGGCGCAAACCTGCCTGCAGCCGGGTTTGTCCTTTGTCTATAAAGACCTTTTTGATTTCAAGGGCGATGAATTCTATTTCTACCATGATGAGCGGCTGACGGGAAAAACGGTGTCCGAAGTTGTGAATCAATTCCAGAAATCCGCTTTTGTGGGCTTTTGCCGCAAAGGAATAATTACGCTCAATCCCGATCCCTCTGAAGTGATTTCCGCTACTGATCAGGTGATCGTCATCAGCGAAGACGACGATACGATCTTTCTCGACGGAACGACTTCCGGCCGCTACGATACTCAGATCGTCCCGACCGCGCATTCCGAAAGCCGGGCGATCCGGAACATTCTTTCTATCGGCTACAACGCCAATACCCTTTGCGTCATCCGGGAAATGCTGCCGTTCGTCAAAACGGGTACGCGCGTCACCTTCCTGACGCCGACGCCGGTGGATGAGGAAGCGGTAAAAAGCCTGCGTAACGAGAGCATTATGGATCTGCATTTTCTGGTCGGAACGACTTATGACCAGGAATCGCTGGAACAGCTGGATTATCAGGGTGTCGATACCATCATCGTCTTCGCGAACAATCCCGACGACGGAGAACGCTCGGATTCGGAGACGCTTCTGACCGTGCTCAACCTGAAACAGATCGAAAAGGATCGACATCTCAGCATCGCCATCATCATCGAAATCGAAGAAAACCGCAATGAAACGGTCCTGCAGTACGCAAGCGTCGACGATTTCATCATCAGCAACGTTCTTTCCAACAAGATGCTCTGCCAGATTGCCGAAAACCGGCATCTCAATCAGGTGTTCGAAGAACTGCTCGACGAAGAAGGCTCGGAAATCTACCTGAAACACGTGGAAAACTATGTCACTCTGCAGAAACCTGTCGATTTCTACACGATCGTCAGAAGCGCGATGTTAAAAAAGGAAACCGCGATCGGATACAAGATCAAAAGCGCAAAAGCAAACGGAGGCGTCGTAATTAATCCCAAGAAAGACGACCTGATCACGTTTTCACCCGGCGACTGCATCATCTTGCTCGCGCAGGACTGAAGCCCGATCACCATCAGCTGTCGTCGGGACGTTTATAAAAAGGACGCTGGTTTTGATGATTGTTTCTCATGATCAACGTCAGTCAAATCGGCTTATGATTCCGGATTCATCAAAAGATGTTCTCCTGAGATCGGTTTTAATCATCGATCAAAGCGGTAATTGGCGTGAAGCCTTTCATTTTCGGATGATAAATGATACGATTAGTTGACACTTGGATGCTTCTGACTCAATTCGGGGCCGCAGATGCGCGACCGCAGAACGGCTGATCACGACAGAAATTACCCGGAATCGAATGAAATTGATCATCGGATATGCAACTGATTTTTTCTCTGACCCGTAATATCGAGGATTTCTGCCTTGCTAGAAAGAATACGATATCACATCAAAGGAAGTAATACCAATGAAAAACACAATCATCACGCCTCCGGATCCACAGACCAGTAAAAGTTCCGTTCGCGACACCCCTCATGTCGGCACGGTATCGCTGTTTCGGCATGCGCCATCGGGAATTGCACCGGATTCGCTGATCATCGATACCCTTATGACCTGTTCGCAAAACACGATCTACTTCAAGGATGTCGATTCAAAGTTCTTTTTGGTTGACGAAGCGCTCCGTAAGGCTTTCGGTGCCGAAACTCCAGCGCATCTGATCGGCAAAAGTGATGCGGATTTTTTCCCGGAATCCTTGGCAAAACAGAAAAGACAGGATGAAATTGCCATCATGCAGACCGGAATTCCCATCATCGATAAACTGGAACAGGGATTGAATGCAAACGGTGAAATCCTTATACTATCGACTTCAAAATATCCGCTTTATGATTATGATGGTAAAATCATCGGCACCTGGGGCACTTCGCGCGATGTCACCAAGCTGGTCAAGGCCGAAGAGGCACTGGCCAAAGCGAACGCAAAGCTTCAAGCCCTTTCCCTGATCGACGATCTGACCGGATTATACAATCAGCGTCATTTTTATAACATTCTGGAAACAACGATAAATTTGTTCACAAGAAAAAGACTGAGTGGCTTTTCAGGAGACTTTTGTCTGATATTTCTGGATATCGATGACTTTAAACGCATCAATGACATCTACGGGCATGTGATCGGGGACGCCGCTCTCCGCTTTGTTTCCGGACATATCCTGGCACATACAAGAACAACTGATACTTCTTTCCGCTATGGCGGCGATGAATACGCCGTGATATTGCCGAACACAAAGCTATCGGAAGGAAAGAAAATTGCGGAAATCTTCCGCGCTGTCATCGATAACAGTCCCCTGGCGATCGACAATAATTCCATTCACCTTACCATCAGCCTGGGCATCGTGGCCTTCAACAATGAAACGATTGCATCCAATATGGTGGAAAAAGCCGATGCCAAGCTGTATCAGGCAAAACACGAAGGAAAAAATCTGGTAAGATGAGGTTTCAATCATTATCCGCAATCATTCGAAAGACATTTGGATATAGAAAAGCGGCCGCCCATTGTGAACTGCTCCCTGTCAAGTAGACACATGAAATAACGAAAGAATTATGAGGCTT
>CAZFHR010000218.1:0-2912 GCA_964519115.1 uncultured Candidatus Izemoplasmatales bacterium | reverse complement strand
TTTCGACATGGCTCATTTCAACCAGTTTCCGCGCCGTCAATGTCGTCAGTTTTTGACCGACTTCGTCATAAATCCGGCGTGCCGTCGCCGGTGACAACAACTCGTCGATGCCGAAGAAGCGTTTCAATTCCAGATGAGTCCAATGATAAAGGGGATTGCCGATGAGAAGCGGAACGACTTCAGCCCACTTCATAATTTTTTCGAAGCCGGAACGGTTCCCGGTGATATAATCCTCGGAGACGCCGTTCGCCCGCATCAGGCGCCATTTATAATGGTCGCCCGCCAGCCAGGCGTCAAAAAGATTGACGAATTTCTTATCTTCATAGATTTCCTTAGGATCGAGATGACAATGATAATCAATGATGGGCATCCGCTGGGCATGCTCATGGTACAGTCGTTTCGCGGTTTCGTTGTGCAAGAGAAAATCGTCGTTGATGAATGCTTTCATACAGTCTCCCACTTTTCAGAGCGTGACGCCCGTTTTGAATGTCATTTTCCTGTAAATCATTTCGGTGCCATTTTTTCTATTGCATCCAGTCATGGAACCAGAAGATCGGTCCAAACAAGATTGTTGCGAATGAACATGAAGTCGATGACGAAGGTCCGTAAAAAAAGTTTCCTTCGTGACACCACATGGCATGGGTGAACCGCAACCAGAACGAGGTGGGGAATTCCGGGTTGTTTTTATTCTTTAACCGTCTATCTATGCGGACGGTGTCTACTATCGCCATAATGGTATCATCAATCGATATAGTTGTCAATATCATTTCAAAAACGCTTTCATGTTTTCCTATGGAAAGTTTTATTAAACAAAATGAGCTGGGTCAGCATTTAGTAATGTAGTTTCTTTTTTTTGCGTTGCAGGCTTTATCGAAATCAGAAGGCCGTGGCCGGATGAGTCATTGCATCTGCTTTAATTTCATTACTGTTAGAAGAGATTCATCGGTATTTTTGGTAAAAAAAAGAGCGCGATTGCGCTCAGGTTTTTCTATTCATTTGGAATTTTTCATAGTACGAGAAGAAGTAGGGGGCAACACCCTTGATTTCATTTTCGGCGATGCGTTCCGACAGGTAGTATTCTACCGATCCGTTGCGACGTTGGTCGTCAAGTCCGGCGACGGCACAGGTACCGCCCAAGACATATCCAGAAATGTCATGGCGAAGATAACGTTTTTCCATGCCCTGAAGAGTGAGATCCGCCTGGTTGGCATATCCCCGATCCAGGATCCCGATCCGGACGCCTTTATACATCGCATAGGCAAGCATCGCCGAACCGCTGGTCTCAAGGTAGTTGCCAACAACATCAGGCCGGTCGACGATCTGAAACCACATGGCGGTCTGCGGATCGCGGTGAGGCATCATTCCTACCAGAAGTTCCTCAAGCAGGACGCCAAGCCGGGCTTTGGCGGCGTCATCCCGGTTTTCGAACAGTGCTGCCAAATCGACGAGAGCCATCGCAAACCAGCCAACCGATCGGAGCCAAACGTTGGGGGAGCGTCCCGTTTTCGGATCGGCCCAGGGCATCTTCCGGCTTTCATCATAGGCGTGCACGTAAAGGCGGCGCGCGCCATCCCAGAGGAAGCGACGAACGTTTTCGACCTGGTTCATGACATCGGCCGGGACCGTCGATTCGCCGTGCCGATACCCGTACGCTAGATAGAACAACTGTCCCATGTACAGACCGTCGAGCCAGATCTGGTTGGGATAGCGGAGCTTGTGCCAGAAATTGCCTGAGCCGGTTCGCAGTTGGCCTTCCAGCTGCTTTCGCAGGCGGGCAGCTGCGAGCCCATATCGACGGTCACCCGTGCGATCTTCCATGAAGAATAGAACGTTGCCGGCGAGGATGTTATCGATGTTGTAATCCTCAAGGCGATAATTGGTGATGTTTCCTTCCGCATCGATATGGAATTCCAGATAGCGGCGGAGGAAATCCAGATAGAAATCGTCACCGGTGTAATCATAAAACCGGAGCGCCGTCAACAACATCAGGCCGTCTTCATATGTCATGCCTTTATCGGTATGATAGGGTTGAAAGGCTTCGATTCTTTCCTTCAGGAACGATATAATCATTCAAAGCACCTCTTTCCTCGGCCGTTGGCGACCCGATTCCTATTCTATTGTATTACATGAAAAGGGGATATTCAACCTTAATCCTCCGAATGGATCGCCCCGGGGGACAAGTAATTCCGGAAGATGACGTCCGTCATTGAAGCCGCAGACATCTTTTGATATAATATCCAGTAGGTTCTTCGGTCCGAAGCAACCTCAAGACATCCGGAGAAGGAAGGCGTGGACCATGTACGAGACCTATCGCAAACGCTATGGTCCGATTCTGGACGGTCTGCTCGCGGATCAAAACGGAAAGACCGCAGCCCAAACCCGTGAAATTGTCTTTCGCGATCCAGAAGCGAAAGCCTTCCTCGTGATCGCCTTGACTGCCCTCGGTGACGTGGAGGCTGCACTGGTGGCACTCGCCACCATCCCGGAACCGCGGTCGGCGCTTTCGTGGATCGCCGCCGGCAATCTTCATCAGGCCTGCGGATGGCTGTCCGATGCCTTCACAGATTACGAGAACGGCATCCGTTTGGCCTCCGAAGAGCACTTGGAAGATATCGTCATATACGGCAGGATATGGCGCGATCTGGCGTTGTCACGTTTCGGTGACCATTCCTGTCTTTCTGACCTTGAGGCAATCTTGGAAGCGTCGAAGCAATCAGGTCACGCTGAACTCGCGATGCTGGCGGCGGCTTTTTCCTGCCTTGCGGCCAAAATGATCGCCAAGCCCGTCAGCGCCGCCTATGCCGACCTCATCGATGCCAGAACCGCTCCCGGACTACGGGCTTTGGCGCTGGCTTCACTGCCGGTCGCGGTCGATGCGACAATCACCAGCGAACGCTCGCAGATGATCGAGA
>CAZFHR010000217.1:0-2924 GCA_964519115.1 uncultured Candidatus Izemoplasmatales bacterium | reverse complement strand
TCATATGCTGAACGGGGTCGCCATGATCAACCCGGAAACGATCACGATCGGCCATAACGTCATCATCGAGGAAAACGTCATCATCAACCCCAATACCTTCATCACCGGCAACTCGATCGTCAAGAAGGGCGCCGTCATCGGTCCCAATTCGGAAATCCACGAAAGTTTCATCGGCGAAAACGTGGTGTGCCGGCATTCGATCGTCTTCAACTCGAAAATCCGTGAAAACACGACCGTCGGTCCGTTCGCGCATTTACGCGAAGGCGCGGATATCGGTCCCAACAACCGCATCGGCAATTTCGTCGAAGTGAAGAAATCGTCGACCGGCGAACATACCAAGGCTTCCCATCTCGCCTATATCGGCGACACGACCTGCGGCTCGCGCGTCAATTTCGGCTGCGGTTCGGTCACGGTGAACTACGATGGCGTCCATAAATATCAGACGATGATCGGCGACGACGTGTTCATCGGCTGCAACGTCAACCTGATCGCTCCGATCCGGATCGAGGACAAGGCATTCATCGCCGCCGGTTCGACGCTCAACATGAACGTGCCCAAAGGCGCGCTTGCCATCGCCCGCGCTTATCAGATCAACAAGGAAGATTACGTGCGGACGCTGCAGGTCAAGATCAACGGTGAAAAAAAGTCGGAATGACGGATGATTTTCATTGACATCCGTTTGGATTCATACTATAATATATCAGGTTTTGAAAATGTAGAAAGCAGAAGTACCCACTTCTCACCCGATCGCCGAAGCGATGGGTCAACGCTACCGGCCTTGATACGCCATCAGCGAATTTACGTGGGTACCTCTCCGGTATCCATTTTTTATTTCCACGGGGGTGTTTGCCATTTATAACAACAGTAAACCGGTCAGAAAAGACGATACGATGATCAACGAACAGATCCGTTTCCGCGAAGTTTTGGTCATCGGCGCCGACGGAACCCAGTTCGGCATCAAACCGATCAAAGAGGCGCTCTACATCGCGTCCCGGGAAAGCCTGGACTTGGTTTGCGTCGCACCGGGAGGGAATCCACCCGTATGCAAACTGCTCGACTACAGCAAATACCGCTATGAACAGCAGCGCAAGGCCCGCGAAGCCAAGAAGAACCAGAGAATCGTCGAACTGAAGGAAATCCGGCTCACTGCGGTGATCGACACCCACGACTTCGAAACCAAGGTCCGCAACGGCGTCAAGTTCCTCGACCATGGCGACAAGCTGAAGATCTCCGTCCGGCTGCCCAACCGCGCTCCCGCGCCGCTGGTCGTCCAGGGTAAAGACGTTCTGCGCAAATTTGCCGAACTCTGCACAACCGTCGGCGACATCGAAAAGGACATCGTCCATGAGGGACGGTATCTGACGATCCAAATGATTCCCAAGAAGAAACCACAGACACCTAAGGAGTGAATGAACATGCCGAAATACAAGTCCCATTCGGGCACGAAAAAGAGACTGAAGAAAACCGGTACCGGCAAGCTGCTTCGCGCAAGCACTTTTGGCGGCCACTTGATGACCCACAAATCAACAAAACAGAACCGTCAGCACCGCCGCAAAGAGACCGTATCCAATTCCGACATGAAGCGGATCCGGAATCAAGTACCGTACTTGTAAGAAGTTGGAGATGATGGAACATGCCAAGAGCTAAAGGCGGATACGCCACCAAACGTAGAAGAAACAGAATGCTGAAACTTGCGAAAGGCTACTGGGGAGCGAAACATCTCCTGTTCAAGACTGCAAAAGAACAGGTCATGAACTCCCTTGCCTACGCATATCGCGACCGGCGCCGGAAAAAACGGGATTTCCGCAAATTGTGGATCACCCGCATCAATGCCGCCGCCCGGATCAACGAAACGACTTATTCGAAGCTGATCAACGGCCTCAACCTGGCCAAGATCGAAGTCAACCGGAAGATTCTCGCCGACATCGCTGTCAACGATCCGAAGGGCTTCGCCGCGCTTTGCGAACAAGCAAAGAAAGCTGTCGTCAAAGCGGCGGAATGAGAGAACAAGTCCAGAGATGGACTTTTTTTCTTCCGTCGGTTGACTATCGCGACCTGAAAGCATACAATATTCGATAGATACGCGGAGGAACGATCATGACCAGAACCCGGAACATCCGTCCCAAGAAAAACTTCTACCGCTTTTTTCCGTTGCTGATCATCGCCGTTTTTGTCCTCGGTGCCGGCATCGTCGCTTTGACGACGATGATCGACAACATCCCGTCGTACAAGACGCCGGAAAAAACCTGGCTTGCCTTCATCGACGCCATCAACGATCATGACATCCGCCGCTATGCGAAAGCCTTCTATGAACCAGGGACGGCGGAGTACAACGCCCTCATCGCCGATGCGGATCTCGCGGCTGAACTGGCATCGATGAGCGGCGCGACGACGACCTCCTTCACGTACGATTCCCAATATGGCGACGAGACGTCCAATACCCGCGTCGCGACGATCACCTATGACTTCGCCATCAGCGATCATGTCTATACGGATCAGGCGACCGTGGTTTTCACCTATCTGGATGGCCGCTGGTTCCTTTACATCGAAGGCGAATGAAATTGAAGGCTCCGGCCTTCTTTTTTTTCATTGAAAAAAATCCACTTTCTGTGATATGATATTTATGATCTAATGAAAAGGGTGATGACATTGCACGAACCTTCCGTCATTGTGGACAGCATTACGAAAACCTTCCGAATGTCGCGGAAACAACAGAAAATCGAACACACCGCCGACAAGATCAAAGTCGCCGTGCATCAGCTCTCGTTTACGGCTCGAAAAGGCGAAATATACGGTTTGCTCGGCCCGAACGGCGCTGGCAAGACGACGGCGCTCCGCTGCATCTCGACCCTCATCCGGCCGGATTCCGGAGACGTCATGGTCGCCGGATTCTCCGTCCGCACCGCCGCGGGCGAGCTCGAGCT
>CAZFHR010000216.1:0-2940 GCA_964519115.1 uncultured Candidatus Izemoplasmatales bacterium | reverse complement strand
TCTTGATGACCGACTCGAGTTCGGTCTCGTTCTTGAGAATCTTCGCCAGGATGTTGATCTGGCGGAGCAGGTCCTGCGCTTCCGATCGCATTTCCTCGACGTCGGTCGTCGAAATGCGGTAGAGCTGCAACGTGACGATCGCTTCCGCCTGGACTTCGGTGAAATTGAAGTTGGCGATCAGGTTGTCCATCGCGTTCCGCTTGCCTTCGGAAAAGCGGATCGTGCTGATGACTTCGTCGAGGATGTCGACCATCTTGAGGAAGCCCTCGACGATGTGCCGGCGTTTTTCCGCCTTCTGGAGATCGTAGTTGGAACGATTCCGGACGACTTCCTTCTGATGCATGATGTAGCCGTCGAGGATGTCCGGCAGGCTCATCTGCTTGGGCGATTTGTGATTGATGGCGACGAGGTTGTAGTTGTAGGAAAGCGACAGGTCGGTGTTCTTCATCAGGTAGGCGAGGACGACGTCGGAGGAGATACCCTTGCCGATCTCGATGACGATCCTGAGACCTTCGCGGTCGGATTCGTCACGGACTTCGACGATGCCGTCGATTTTATGGGCGAGCCGGATTTCGTCCATTTTCCGGACGAGGTCGGCCTTGTTCACTTCATAGGGGATTTCGGTGACGATCAGCATCGTCTCGCCGACTTCGACCTTCGATTTCATCACGATCCGGCCGCGGCCGGACAGAAACGCCTTGCGGATTTCGCCGACGCCTTCGACGATGCCGCCGGTTGGAAAGTCGGGTCCTTTGATGAACTGCATCAGATCGTCGACGGTCGAGGCGGGATGATCGATCCGGTAGATCGCCGCCGCGATCACTTCGTTCAGGTTGTGCGGCGGGATGTTCGTCGCATAGCCGGTGGCCATCCCCATCGCGCCGTTGACGAGCAGATTCGGGTACTTGGCGGGCAGGACGACCGGTTCGTATTCCTCATCGTCGAAATTCGGGATGAGTTTGACGGTCTTTTTCTCGATGTCCTGGAGCAGGGCTTCAGCAAACGGGGAAAGCCGCGCCTCGGTATAGCGCATGGCGGCGGCGGAATCGCCGTCCATCGAGCCGTTGTTGCCATGCATGTCGATGAGCAAAGCGCCCATCTTCCAGGTCTGGCTCATCCGCACCATCGCGTCGTAGACCGACGTGTCGCCGTGCGGATGGTATTTGCCGATGACTTCGCCGACGATGCGGGCGGATTTCTTATAAGGTTTGTCAGAAGCCATGCCGAGCTGATTCATGGCGTAGAGGATGCGGCGCTGGACCGGTTTCAGCCCGTCGCGGACGTCGGGAAGGGCGCGGTCCTGGATGATGTACTTGGAATATTTACCGAAGCGGTCGCCGATGATGTCTTCGAGGTTTTCCTGGATGATCTTCTCTTCGACGAAAGCTTCGATCTTGGCTTTAACGGAGGCGGCCATCATGCTTCCTCCTTCAGTTTGTAATCGTCTTCGGAATCAAACGAAATGTTCGTGTCGATCCATTCCTTGCGCGGTTCGACGTCGTCGCCCATGAGGATGGCGATCCGCTGTTCGGCGTCGGCCATGTCTTCGACGTGGACGCGGATGAGCGTACGCGTCGCCGGGTTCATGGTCGTGTCCCAGAGCTGCGGTGCGTTCATTTCGCCTAAGCCCTTATACCGCTGGATGTTATAGTTCTTGAACGCCTTGCAGATGATTTCGCGGTCGTCTTCGTTCCAGGCGTAGCGGACTTCTTCCTTCTTGCCGGTCTTCGTGATCTTGTAGAGCGGCGGCAGGGCGATGTACAGCCGTCCCGCTTCGACGAGCGGCCGCATGTAACGGAAAAAGAAGGTGATTAGAAGTACCTGGATATGGGCGCCGTCGGTATCGGCGTCGGTCATGATGATGACCTTGTTGTAGTTGGCTTTGTTGATCTGGAAGTCGCCGCCAAGACTCGCGCCGATCGTCGAAATGATCGTCGAGATTTCCTCGTTCTTGAGGACATCTTCCATTCGCTGCTTCTCCGAGTTGATGACCTTGCCGCGCAGGGGCAGGATCGCCTGGAAGCGCCGGTCGCGGCCCTGTTTGGCGGAGCCGCCGGCGGAATCGCCTTCGACGAGGAACAGTTCGTTGATCTTGGCGTTTTTCGTACCGGCCGGGGACAGTTTCCCCGAAAGGATCGTTTCCGTCTTCGAGACTTTCTTGACGAGCCGGGTATCGTCGCGCGCCTTGCGGGCGGCGTCGCGGGCGTTGCGGGCATGCATCGCCTTTTCAATCAAAGCCGCGGCGATCTGGGGCGACTCGGTCATGAAGATCGACAACTGTTCGATGACGACGTTTTCGACCGCCGGCCGCGCTTCGGGGCTGCCGAGCTTGTTCTTGGTCTGGCCCTCGAACTGCAGGAGATTTTCCGGAATGCGGACGGAAATGATCGCCGTCAGCCCTTCGCGGATGTCGGCGCCATCGAGGCCTTCGTCCTTTTCCTTCAGAATGTTGACCTTGCGGCCGTAATCGTTGAACACCTTCGTGAAGGCCGACTTGATGCCCGTTTCATGGGTGCCGCCGTCCTTGGTGCGGACGTTGTTGACAAAAGAGATGATGTTCTCGCTGTAGGACTTCGCATATTGAAACGCCACTTCGACTTCGATCTCGTTTGATTTACCCTCGAACGATACGGTGGGGTGGACGATCGTCTTCTGTTGGTTGAGAAAATCGACGTAGGCCTTGACCCCGTCGTTGTATAGATAGGTTTCGCGCTGCCGCGACCGTTCGTCGACGAGCTGCATCCGCAGCCCCTTGACGAGGAACGCGCTTTCGCGCAGCCGCTCTTCCAGGGTCTGAAAATGGAAAAGGGTCGTGGAAAAAACTGTCGGATCGGGCTTGAACCAGACTTCGGTGCCGTTCTTCTTGGTTTCGCCGATGACGATCAGTTCCTTGACTTTCTTGCCGCCTTTTTCAAAGCGCATCTGATACATCAGGCCGTC
>CAZFHR010000215.1:0-2953 GCA_964519115.1 uncultured Candidatus Izemoplasmatales bacterium | reverse complement strand
GAAGATGGTTCTCGTCTCCTCGGATAAAGCCGTTCGGCCGACGAACGTCATGGGCGCTACGAAACGGTTCGCGGAAATGATCCTGCAACACTGGGGCGCGCGGTCCGAAACCAAATATTCCGCCGTCCGGTTCGGTAATGTTCTCGGTTCGAACGGATCCGTCGTTCCGCTGTTCAAGCGGCAGATCGAATCCGGCGGACCAGTCACCGTGACCGACCGCAACATCCTCCGTTATTTCATGACCATTCCCGAGGCCGTCGGTCTCATTCTCCAATCCGCCACCTTTGCGAACGGCGGGGAAATCTTCATCCTCGACATGGGAAAACCGGTGAAAATCATCGATCTCGCTGAAAAGATGATCATGCTTTCGGGTCGGCGTCCCTACATCGATATCGACATCAAGATCACGGGTCTCCGTCCCGGCGAGAAATTGTTCGAAGAACTGCTGGTCGACAAGGACAAGGACAATATCCTTACCGCCCACAGAAAGATCCTCATCGAACAGGCGCAGGATGCCAAAGACATTGATGAGGAAATCGCGTTCATCCGCTCCGCCTTCGAATCACTGGAAAACCTCGAGGTCAAGGAACTCGTTCGTAAATTCGTACCAACCTATACGATTAAGGACTAAACATGCCGTGCGCATGTTTTTTTTCTCGCTTTTTGGTATAATGAAGAGGGTGAAATTATGGAAAAAGCAAACATCCTGACCGTCGGAGAAAACATTACCGTCGACATCAAAAAACAGGGAATCAATGGTGAAGGAATCGGCTATCATCAGCAGATGGCCGTTTTTGTGCCGGGCGCGATCGCCCAGGAAAGCGTAACGTGCGAAATCACCGCGACCAAACCGGGGTTCGCCATCGGCAAGATCATTGAAATCCTCAAGAAGTCGGAAAAACGGGTGGAACCACCCTGTGAATACTATGAAAAGTGCGGCGGCTGCCAGATGCAGCACATCCAATACGCCGAGCAGCTGAAGAGCAAGCGGCACCTGCTCTTGCAGTCGCTCCGGCGATATACCGATCAAAATGCCGACAAACTGGACATCCGCAAGACGATCGGCATGAAGACGACGTTTGGCTATCGGAACAAATCGCAGATGCCCTTCGCCAACACCAATTACGGCTTGTCATTAGGTCTGTATGAAGTCAACTCCAACCATTTCGTGGCCGTCGATGAATGCATCGTCCAGGACGCCGTCGTCAATGAAGTCAACGCCAAGGTGCTGGCGATCCTGATTGAGCGGAATCTGGTCGCCAACGACCACGTGAACAAGGAAGGGGTTCTCCTCAATCTCGTCACCCGTTACATGAAATCCTCCGGATCAGCCCAGGTCACGCTCGTCGTGACGCGCAAACTGCCCGAACTGCCGGCGATCGCCGCGGACATCATGAACCGGATTCCGGCGGTTAAATCGGTGTTCTATTCAATCAATGCGCCGAAAAATCTGTCGATGTTTGGCAAAGCGATCGAACTGCTTCAGGGAGCGCCGCAGATCTCTGAGCGGATCGGCGACTTGGAGCTCAAATTGTCGCCGGATGCCTTCCACCAGCTGAATACCGATCAAATGCTCATCCTCTATCAGGAAATCGCCAAGGCAGCTGCATTGACAGGCGCGGAAACGGTGATCGACTGTTATTCCGGCGTCGGCATCATTTCGCTGATGCTCGCGAAAATGGCGGGCCAGGTCGTCGGTATCGACTATTCGGAGGCATCCATCCGCGACGCCAAGGCGAACGCCGTCCTGAATCGGATCAAGAACGTGTCCTTCATACAAGATCGCGTCGAGAAGGCGCTGCCGTTGATTTTGGCAAAAAGGGGCATTCCCGATGTCATCGTTTTCGACCCGCCGCGGACGGGGCTGGAAGATTCGACGATCGCCGAAGTCATCCAATCCAAAGCGAAGCGGATCGTGTATGTATCCTGCAATCCTTCGACGCTTGCGAAGAATCTGAATGATTTCGAACCTTTCTACGATATTGCCTATATCCAGCCGATCGACATGTTCCCGCATACCGCCGGTGTCGAAAGCGTCACGCTGCTGAAACGGAAGGTTCTATGAGCCGCCGATTCTTTGGACGTCAGTATCGGGGTGGTTGCTTGTGAAAGGAAAAATCGCCGTCGGCCTCGGCGCGGCCTTGATTCTGATGCCCTGCTTCGCGTTTTTTTATCCGCTGTTCTTCGGCTATGACACCGTCGCCGGACTCGAATTCGTCACGGCGTCCTATGCCGGCATCGCGGCCAATACATTCGAAGGTACCCGATATTGGATCGAGACCAACGGATCTGATACGCAATATATAATTGAGGCTACCGTCAGCCATTTGTTTGATTACGACACCTTCACTTCGGAAGTGAATCCGGGGACGACCCTCGAATTACTCGTGGACGGACCGAGCGTCATGGGCATCCGCGTCGATGGCGTGATCTATCTCGATGAAAACGACACCGTTCGAGCAGTCAATGCCAATGCTCGGGCCTTTGTCATCTTCGGAGTTGTATACATGTCTGCGTTGGCGACGATTGTCGCCTTCGCCATGCGAAAGAAAAAGCGTTCCATGCCACCGACAAGCAACGATACTCAGGGGGAAACCATATGAAAAACGATTTGGAAATCGCACAAAGCGCAATCCTGAAACCCATCACCGAGATTGCATCCCAAATCGGCCTGCGACCCGGAGATCTGGAATTATACGGTTCGTACAAAGCCAAAATCGCCATGAGCGCGGTTCAGAGCGACCGGTTCCGCCATCAGGGGAAAGTCATTCTGGTTACCGCCATCACGCCGACGCCGGCTGGCGAAGGCAAGACGACCACCACCGTCGGACTCGGCGACGCCATCACCCGGCTAGGGCGGAAGGCGATGATCTGTCTTCGTGAACCTTCGCTCGGCCCCGTCATGGGCGTGAAAGGGGGCGCGGCGGGGGGCGGATATGCCCAAGTAGTACCA
>CAZFHR010000214.1:0-2963 GCA_964519115.1 uncultured Candidatus Izemoplasmatales bacterium | reverse complement strand
ATCCCGATGTTCACGTTCTGGACTTCGGATGTCGTGAGCGGTCTCTGGGAAGGATCCAATGTTCCCTTCATGGCCTATTTCCCACTCTGGGCCGGCGCGATCTTCGCGACCAATTCCTTTTCGATCTTCATGTACATCCAGTTCTTCCGGACGATCCCCCGCGATCTCGACGAAGCCGCCTACATCGACGGCGCCAGCAAATTCCAGGTGCTCCGGTACATCCTGATGTCGATCCTGAAACCGACGGTCCTCACCGTCGCGCTGCTTCTGTTCATCGCTTCCTATAACGATTATCAGGGACCGCTGATCTACCGCGGCGACGTCGACACCTACCCGCTGAGCCTCGTTCTGCCGATGCTTGGCAAGGATTCCACCAATACCTACGCCCATGTCTTCTCGCGGTCGATCGTCGGCGTGATCCTGCCGATTCTCATTTTCTTCGCCGCGCAAAAATACTTCGTCGGCAACGATGCCGATTCCGGAATCAAAGGATAAAGGAGACCCTATGGCCAAACGATTCGTTCTCATCTTCATACTATCCATTCTCCTCACCGGCTGCGCCCAGGCGACGACGACGGTTTCGACCGCGGCCGAATCCGCCTGCAAGGACACGCCGCTTGCGGCCGGGTGCTTTGTGCCGTCAGAAGAACTCGATTTCATTTCCTCTGACCCCGACGAGTACACGATCGAGGAAACCTTCGCAATCGACCGCCTGAACCAGCAGCCCGCCAACTGGCTGCTTTATTCCAATGCCGAATATGAAGCCAACGGCGTCTACGCCCGAGTTGTCGAGAGCGCTGAACTCCGATACGTTGAAATGTACAGCGACGGCCAGCACAAGCCAGCCTATCCCCAGAGCGCGCCGACGCCTTCGTTCATCTTCACGACCAAATTCAACCTCGACATTGACCGCAAAGGCATCGCCTACGCCGACGTGATGATTCCGTCGGTCGGGAAGAACGCGGTCGCCGTCGGCGTCGCCACCGGCGCCGTCAACACGATCTCGATCACGATCGACAACGACCTCGAACTCTTCGTCAAGGTCGGCGGTCCGTTCTATTATTATAGCCAGGCCGGTGACGGCGGCGACTACTACGAGACCGGGATCACGATCGAAGCCGATCGCTGGTATTCGTTCCGATTCGAATGGGATGCCGGACTCGATCTGGTTCAGGCCTGGATGCTGGAAGGTGAAACGGAAACCCGGCTTTATGAGGGGGCGTTCCACATTTCCAACCGCTTCAACGGCGCCGCCACCGGTGCCATCCTCGTTCCGAACGTCTTCAAAGTCACGATGCCCTACGGTCAGGCGGGCAAGGCGTACCTTGACAACGTGATCGTGACGCGGAAGGGAGAATGAGACCATGAAGAAATTCCTGCTCGCATCGCTTTTGCTTTTCCTTTCCCTGCCGCTGATCGCGGCTACGGAAGCACCAGGTACTGTCGTCTATACCGATGAGGACTACGCGCGCCTCCATGCCGTGATCGAACACGTCGAAAACGTTTTGACCTATGGCCGCGCCTACAATACTGACTCCGATCTGCTTCCCGACGCGATCAACACTCTGACCGGCGAACCGGCGATGTGGACCTTCCCGAACCGCGCTGAAGTCCCCTATTCCGATCCGGCGAACCAGCAGAACTTCTATCGGACCCTCGTCGCGCTGTCGGTCGTGACCGGCGATGACAGATATAAAGAGGAAGCCGTGGCCACGCTCACGGAGTTCATGCTTAATTACCAGAGTCCCAACGGCCTGTTCTACTGGGGCGGCCATCGGACGGTCAACCTCGACACCCTCGAGGTCCAGTCGACCGAAAACGAGAATGGCCCCCATGAACTGAAGAACATGCTTCCCTACTATGATCTGATGCTCGAAGTGAACGAAGCGGCGACGATCCGCTTTATGCGCCAGCTTTGGACCGCCCATTTCCGCTGGGGGACGTCTGATCTCAACCGTCACGGCAGCTATTCGACGGCCTATGACGTCAACGTCTTCGGCCAGACGATGATTGACGACATCATCCAGATGGATGAATTCGGGATGCCGATCCTGCCAAGCGATTCCCCGGGCGATCTGCCGTTTGTCAATGCGGCGACCGATCTCGCGTATGCAGCCTTCACCCTTGCCGACTATACCGGCGATCCGTCGCCGAAAGCCTGGGCCGAATACCTGATGCGCCAGTACCATCTCGCTTCCAATCCGGTCACGGGCATGACCGTCTACCAGTACAAGTCGACGCTCGTAACGAAATCGGCCCAGGAATGCTCCGATCCCGCCTATACGAATTCCGGCTGCGGCGACCGCGTCGCCCGCCAGTTCCGCGATTTCGGCGCCATCGCCCGCGAACCGAACGTCCAGTGGAAGAACACCCAGGCGATCTATGTCGACAACATCCTGATGCTGCTCGAAGCCGCCGACAAGTACGGCATCGATTATTACGTCGACTGGGCAAGGGGATATCTGGAAGGTTATCTCGATTACGCCTACATCCGCGTGAACGGCGTCAACAAGATCATCCCGATGTTCAACGACGGCACCGTCACCTACGGCTACGTCGTTCCCGAAGTCGGGTATTACGGGGCCTCGAACATGCGTCTTGACTATGTCGAACTGCCCACGACCTACCTGCTGCCGATCCTGCGGACGATCCTCGCGACGCCCGACCCGGCCGATCAGGTCAAGTTATGGAACTATTTCCGCGAAATCGTCGAAGCCTTCGGCATCGGCGACGTCGGCCCGCTCGGCGGCACGCTTCCCGACCTCAATCTCGACACCGCGATCGACGATCCCTTCGCTTTGATGGCGATGGTCGAACTCTATGACGCCACCGGCAACGTCCAGTACCTTGACGTCGCCCGGACGATCGGCAACAACATCGTCAACGAGAAATTCCACCGCGGCTTCTTCGTCGACTCCGAGATCATGCTCTACAGCCGTCTCGATCAGCCGGAAACGCTCGCG
>CAZFHR010000213.1:0-2977 GCA_964519115.1 uncultured Candidatus Izemoplasmatales bacterium | reverse complement strand
CGGCGGCGGCGGACAGCCCTACGGAACGATCGCCAGAACCCGCGGCCTGCGTCTGGATGCGACCTATCGCGCCGACAAGTCGATGGCCGTGCGGAAATCGCATGAGAACCCCGCCATCACCGCGATCTATGGCGAATATCTGGATCAGCCCCTGAGCGAGGCCAGCCACAAGCTCCTGCATACGCATTACCACGCACGGACCAAAAACGGAACCCGGGCGTAACCGCTGACCTGCATTTGATTTCGAATCCGCCGTTGCAAAAACGGCGGATTCATCTTATAATGGGGACAGAAGTTTTAAGGAGGAATCCCGATGCGTTTGGATGAACTGAAGCAACGTTATGAAGCCCGCGGCCTGTCGATGTCCGAATATGACCTCGCCGCCGCGACGATCACCGCTCTTGATGGCATGCTCCGGGCGGAAGGAAAGGGCGAGGACTCCGAGCATCTGTCGACGGCGTCGCTTGACCGCTTCATCCGCATCCGGCTGGAGGCGGGGCAGAATTCCTACGATGCATTTGTCGGGATGCTCCGCTACTACTACGTGATCGGCAATACCGAGATCTATATCCGCCTGACGAAATACACAGGGGGCATCGGCGTCATCGAAAACATCCTCAACCGGCTCGAATCGATCGTTTCCAAGGAAGTCCGCGACCGCGTGATGTCCGGCCTTGCCCTGCCACCGCTGGGTACCCCCCCGGATGAGCTGCCGAAATTCACCGAGGAGTTCATGCGGCGCTTGCGCCGCGAACTGTCCGGAAGCCGCCTCGAGCGCGTCCTCTCCGGCAACAACCACGGCGTTCCCGACCAGGCGTTCGCCGAAGAGAAGATCGCCTACGAGACGGCGCCGACGTTTGCGCAGTATCTGACAGAATATCATCAGCGCCAGATCGCGGTCCTGCAGCAGCACGCCGACAGCGGCAAGCCCTGGTTTGAGCAGAAGATCACCCAGGAAGTCGTCGACTTCGTCAAGGCGAATCCGGAAATCCAGGGAGCCGTCCTGAAGGATGGAATCCTGTATGAAACGAAGATTCCGTTTGACATCGAGGCGTGGCTGCACGCGAAGACGCCGGAAGACAAACGCTATTACGCCTGCCATTGTCCCTTCGCGCGCGAAAGCATCCGCGCCGGCAAGGTGGAAATCGACCCGCTCTGGTGTCATTGCAGCGGCGGTTTCGTGAAGCGGATGTACGAAGTCATCTTCGGCCGCAGCCTGCGGGCGAAATGCCTGACAAACGCGCTTCAGGGCGATGAACTCTGCCGGTTCGCCATCGATATGCGCGCCGTCGACTACAAGCGCTGATTCACCCCTATGCCGGACCGCTCTTCGGATTCACCGAGGAACGGTCCCTTTTTTCCTCATCACCATGCCGGTCGGAATCGGTCTGCCTTCCTTTTCACAGGTTTCACCGTGGAAAGAGGTGACAACTTCGCGTCATCGGTGGTATAATCATAAAGAACCGCACAATGAAATTCACCGGGGTGTCCGCATGAAAGAACTCTTTTCCCTGATTTTCCGTTTCCGACTGAAAGCCCTGTTCGTGGCGCCGACGACCAATGAATCGGTCCGGATGTTCCGCTACGTCTTCGTCGGCGGCATCGCCTTTCTCGCCGATTTCGGCGCCTTCTCGCTCGCCAATCTCGCATTCGGCGACAGCGACGTAGGCATCGCGGCGGCGAACGTCGTCGGTTTCGTGATCGGACTTCTCGTCAATTTCGGTCTTTCGAAATGGCTGGTATTTACCGAGAAGGCCCGTGGCCTGAACGGCTGGCAGGAGTTTCTCGCCTATGCCGTCATCGGCGCCGTCGGCGTCGGCATCAGCACCGTCCTGCTTCTGGTCGCGGTCCGATTCCTCAACAAGTACCTGGCAAAAGTGATCGTATCGATCATCGTTCTGTTCTACAATTATTTCGCCCGCAAGTGGACGCTGTACCGCCGCGGCCGGGAAGGTGGCACGCAAGCATGAAGAAGATCGTGATCATCGGCGCCGGCCCGGCCGGACTCACCGCCGGCTATGAATTCCTCAAACTCAATAAAGGCTATGAAGTCGTGATCCTCGAAGCCACGGCCGCGATCGGCGGCATCGCCCGGACGATCGCGCATCAGGGCAATCGCATGGACATCGGCGGCCACCGATTCTTTTCCAAGGATCCCCGCGTCAACGCCTGGTGGCGCGAAATCATGCCTCTGCAGGGAAAACCCTCGCTCGATGACCGTCTGCTCGGCCGCGAAATGACATTGCCCACCAACGGCCCGGATCCCGACCGGGAAGACCGCGTGATGCTCAAACGGCGGCGCGTGTCGCGGATTTTCTACCTCAACCGCTTTTTCGACTATCCCATCAGCATGTCGATGCAGACGATCCGTAACCTCGGATTCTGGCGAACGCTGCGGGCGGGATTCAGTTATCTGTGGGCAAGCGTCTTCAAGCGCAAGGAAACGTCGCTGGAAAACTTCTACGTCAACCGCTTCGGAAAAGTCCTGTACGGGATGTTCTTCGAAGACTACACGACCAAGATCTGGGGCCGCCATCCGCGCGACATTTCCGCCGACTGGGGCGCTCAGCGGGTCAAGGGTCTATCGATCCTCGCTCTCCTTAAAAATTTCTTCCGGAAGAAGAAGGGACCGGTGGAAACCTCGCTCATCACCGAATTCCTCTATCCGAAATACGGTCCCGGCCATCTCTGGGAAACGGTCGCAGATGACATCCGCGCCATGGGCGGCACGATCGTCATGAACGCCGAAGTCGACGCCATCCGCGTGGAAAACAACCGGATCGATGCCGTTTCGTATCGACAGGGCGGTATTGAAGTGAGCCTCACTGGCGACGTCTTTGTCTCGACGATGGCGATCAAGGATCTCGTTGCCGCGATGGGCAATAATGCGCCTGCTCCCGTGCGCACGATCGCCGCGGGTCTCCCTTACCGCGATTTCGTCACGGTCGGCCTGCTCGTACCAAAACTGATGCTCAGG
>CAZFHR010000212.1:0-2990 GCA_964519115.1 uncultured Candidatus Izemoplasmatales bacterium | reverse complement strand
CTCGAACATGCCGGTCGCGGCCCGCGAAGCGAGCATCTACACGGGCATCACGATGGCCGAATATTACCGCGACATGGGCTACCACGTCGCTTTGATGGCCGACTCGACGTCACGCTGGGCGGAAGCCCTGCGGGAAATCAGCGGCCGCTTGGAAGAAATGCCGGCTGAAGAAGGCTTCCCCGCCTATCTGTCGAGCCGCATTTCCCAGTTTTACGAACGCGCCGGCTATGTCGAAACCATCAACGGTCAGAACGGATCGATCACGATCATCGGCGCCGTATCGCCCCAGGGAGCCGACTTTTCCGAACCGGTGACCCAGAATACGAAGCGGTTTGTCCGCTGTTTCTGGGCCCTGGACAAACAGCTCGCCTACATCCGGCACTATGCCGCGATCAACTGGAACATCAGCTATTCGGAATACATTCCGGAACTGACCGACTGGTTCAACAACCACATCGACGTCCGATTCATACCCTATCGGCAGCGGATCGTCGCGCTGCTCGCCGAAGAAAACAAACTGATGGAAATCGTCAAACTGATTGGCAGCGACATCCTGCCGGACGATCAGAAGCTTGTCATCGAAATCGGCAAGGTCATCCGCATCGGGTTTCTGCAACAGAACGCTTTTCATAAGGACGATACGTTCGTCCCACTTGAAAAACAGTTCAAGATGATGGCGGTCATCCTGCATCTGCACGAAGCAGCGAAGGAATTCATCGCCAAAGGCCGAGCACTCAGCCTGATTCTGCAAAGCGGCCTGGTGGAAAAGGTGATCCGCATGAAATACGATGTCGCCAATGCCGAATCGTCGAAACTGGACGATTATTTCGGTTTGATCGACCAGACGATCTGGAAACTGTGAGGGGGAGAACAATCCATGAGCATACGTTATCTCGGGCTTCATGAAATCAACGGCTCCCTGATCTTCCTCGACGGCGTCAAGGACGTCGCGTTCGAGGAAATCGTCGAAATCCTGCTCGACGACGGTTCCATCCGGCGCGGACGGGTCGTCCAGATCGATGGCGAACGCGTCGTCGTCCAGGTGTTTGAAGGCACGAGTGGCATTTCTCTCGGCAACACCAAGACGCGCTTCCTCGGGCATCCGATGAAACTGCCCTTGTCCAAAGAAATCCTCGGCCGCGTCTTTGACGGCACCGGTGTGCCGATCGACGGCCTCGGCGACATCTTCGTCGACGAGTATAAGGACATCAACGGCCAGCCGCTCAATCCCGTCACCCGCGTCTATCCCCGCAACTACATCAATACCGGCATCAGCAGCATCGACAGTCTCGTGACGCTGATCCGCGGGCAGAAACTGCCGATCTTCACCGGGTCCGGGTTGCCGCATAACCAGATGGCGGTCCAGATCGTCCGCCAGGCGAAAATCGCGGATGCGGAAGGCAAGAAGTTCTGCGTCGTTTTCGCTGCGATGGGAGTCAAGAACGAAGTAGCGGAATATTTCATCCATTCGTTCGACGAAGCCGACATCCGCGAAAAGGTCGTCATGTACATCAATCTGTCCAACGATCCCGTGATCGAACGGCTCCTGACGCCGCGCTGCGCGCTGACGGCGGCGGAATACCTCGCCTTCCACCAGGGCATGCACGTCCTCGTCATCCTCACCGACGTCACCGCCTACTGCGAGGCCCTGCGGGAATTTTCCAGCAGCAAGGGCGAAATCCCGGGCCGGAAAGGGTTCCCAGGGTATCTCTATTCCGATCTGGCTTCGCTGTTCGAACGCGCCGGGATCGTCAAGGACCGGAGCGGTTCGGTGACCCAGATTCCGATTCTGACGATGCCCAACGACGACATCACCCATCCGGTGCCGGATCTCACCGGCTACATCACCGAAGGCCAGATCGTCCTCGACCGCGAACTGCAGCAGAAAGGAATCTTTCCGCCGGTTGGCGTCCTGCCCTCGCTTTCCCGCCTGATGAAGGACGGCATCGGCGACGGCTATACCCGCAAGGACCATTCGACGCTCGCCAACCAACTGTTCGTCGCCTATTCGAAAGTCCGCGAAGCCCGCAACCTGGCATCGGTCATCGGCGAAGACGAACTGAGTCCCATCGATCGGAAATACATCGATTTCGGCAATCTGTTCGAACAGCATTTCCTCAATCAGGGCTCCGGCGTGAACCGCACCATCATTGAAACGCTCGACCTCGGCTGGAAACTGCTTTCGACCCTGCCGGCCACCGAACTCGACCGGGTGGACGCCGACCTGCTGGCGGAACATTATGACAACCCGGCGGCGATGGCTTACTTCAAGATCGTCGAAAAATCGCTCGTCCAGATTCTGGCGGGCGCCAAGGGTGATCGCCATGAGTGATCAGATGGTTTTTCCGACCAAGGGAAACCTGATCGCGCTCAAACGGTCCTGCGCACTGGCGAAGACCGGGTATGACCTGATGGATCGCAAACGGAATATCCTGATCCGCGAAATGATGGAAATCATCAAGAACGCCCGCACGATGCGCGACGATCTGGCGACGGCGTATCATCAGGCCTATCTGGCGTTGCAGGAAGCCAACATCACGCTTGGTGTCGTCGGCGAGATCGCAAAGGCGATCCCGATCGACGAAGGCCTCGGCATGACTTACCGCAGCGTCATGGGCGTCGACATCCCGCAGGTCGTTTATCAGTCCCAGCAGGTATCCATCAGTTATGGCATCGGCAGTACGAACACCAAATTCGACTATGCCTACACCTGTTTCCAGAAGGTCCGCGACCTGACCATCCGCCTGGCGGAAACCGACAACAGCGCCTATCGCCTCGCCAACGCGATCCGCAAGACCCAGAAACAGGCGAATGCCCTCAAAAGCATCGTCATCCCCGAGTTCGAAGCGAACATCAAGTTCATTTCCGACACGCTCGAAGAACGCGACCGCGAAGATTTCTCCCGTAAAAAAGTAATCAAAGCGATTCTGCAAAGAAAAGCAGATGCCCGCATCGCCGGTACCGGAAAATAAAAACGCCGGAAGTTATTC
>CAZFHR010000211.1:1167-3000 GCA_964519115.1 uncultured Candidatus Izemoplasmatales bacterium | reverse complement strand
GCCGCCGATCATCTCGAGAACCGGTCCGACGGCGACGAACGCCGCCAGGTTCACAAGATCGGAATCGGCCAGGGCATCGAACATGTCGCGGACGACATCGCCGTCGATGGTGACTTGGGTCAGGTCGAGTTCATCGTTGAGCAGGCCCGCCTGGTTGACGATGTCGATGCCGATCGCGGCGATGACGCCGAGCTGGTCGATTTCGTTTTTCCAGTCGATGGCGTACAGTTCTTCCGTCGGCAGATCGAGCGGAATTTCAAAGTACCCCGCGGCGATTTCTATCGCCAGCGGCAGGATCGTCGTGAACAGATCGGAATCGCCGATCATGCCGAAGACGGCGACGACATCGTCGCTCGTGATCGTCGAGAACTCCTGCGTATCGAGAAACTCCATGTCGAGCGCATACGCGGCGATGCCGGCGAAGACGGACAGTTCATGACGGATCGATATGACTTCGGTTTCGGTTTCGGATACGGTATAGTCGATCGAAAGGATCGAATCGAACAGATAGATGTTGAGGGGAACTGCCGTTCCGGCATCATCATAGGTGATCTCGCTGATCGCCTGGATGAAGATATTGGCGTTGTAGGCGGTGACGATGTCGTTCATCATCTGGACGGCTTCGCGGACTTCCGGCGGAATTTCAATCGCCGGTGCCGCTACGATCAGACTCTGTGATGCTTCGTAAACGTCGGAGCGCGGAAATTCGAGATCGACTTCCTGTTCGCCGGAAGGGATCAGCGTGGTCATGCTCGCGGCGATGTCGATGACGCCGCCCATGATGATCAGGGAGACGAATAATACGACGGCGGCTTCCAAAACGCCGAAAACGGCTCCGAGGAACCGGTTCTTCGATACGTATTTATTGGTGCCTTTGCGGCCTTTCAGGAAAATTCCGTACAGGATGGCGCAGACAAGTTTATACAAAAGGTAAATTATGGTAAAATAGAGTATGGCATACACGAGTTTCAGGGCGAACATGCCGATGCCAGTGACCAGGGCAAGCAGATGCGGGTTGCCGAGCAGATCGGCGAATTCGACCGGCAGCAGCTGCTGCATCGCGAGCGGTACCGCCTGGGCGATCGAAGTCGCGCTGGCAAGAGCGGGCATCACCTTGCCAAGCAGGGTGCCGATTTGCGGGTTGGCATAACTCCATAAAAAATTCACCACCGGACCGACCGACAGGAAGAATCCGATGATGAACAACAGATAGGTGACAAAAGTAAAAATCGATTTTTTGAACCCTTTCAAAAAACCGAAAAGCGCCCCGAGTCCAAGACCCGAGAAGAACATGATATTTAGATATAGTGGGAAATCCAGATTATCTGGCATTTTATATACACCCTCCAAGCAGAGACTTATGAGAAATATTCTTTTCTCTATTATATAGAATTTCGTCCGATTTATCAACCCTAGGGGCGATATATTCGGGGTGCCACGACGAAATATCGATCCAAATCCGCTTTTTTGCGATCATTTTCGACATTACGCATCAGAAAGAGGTGGAAAATACGAAAAAATTAATGGTGGTGTTCGTCCTTGCGGCGACGCTTTTCCTCGGCGGATGCGACGGTTTTTCGCTCTGGCCTTCCGCGCGAACGACGACTCTATCGTCGTTACCGGCAACAGTGAACGGTACGATCACGTTCGTCGAATCCGACTATTATGCATACCCCTATTACAGTTCTCCCAACTATCAGCTTGACAACATCGACGCCTACAACGACATCATTTTGGCGACCCGCGATCTGATCCGGCGCGCCAACATCCAGATCCGGGCGACCATCTATCGGACGGGAACGATATTCCCTGGTTTGACGCAGACGATCGTTG
>CAZFHR010000211.1:0-1157 GCA_964519115.1 uncultured Candidatus Izemoplasmatales bacterium | reverse complement strand
CGGTTCCGGCGTCGTGTTCAAAGTCACGGATACCGATTATTACGCCCTGACCAATTATCATGTCGTCGATCCCGATGGCTATTCGGCTAAATACGAGATCCTTACGTTCGGTGAAACGGTCGCCGTCATGGGTGAACTCGTGGCCTACGACGCTGATCTCGACCTTGCCGTCCTCAAGTTCACGAAGACGAGTCAGGACCAGGTCACGGTCCTCAACATCACGACCCGGCTGTATACCCGCTTCACCCCTGGCGAACTCGTCTTCGCTGTCGGAAATCCGCTGTCGGTGGACAACAACGTTACCTTTGGTGAATTCCGCAACCTCGAGTCGATCGCCAATTCGCCGTTCAAGGTCATCTACCATACCGCCACGATCCACGAAGGGTCGTCGGGCGGCGCTCTCGTCGATTTTGATGGCAATCTCATCGGCCTCAATGCCTGGGGAACCGACAATTCCGATGAGACGTCGTTTGCGATTCCGATCTACATCATCCATGTCTTCCTCGTCAACCACGGACTCCTCTGATTCCGTTCTGCCAATAGAAAAGCGGTTTCCGTTCATCCGGAAGCCGCTTTTTCTTCAGAAATGTTTTAATCCACCCGGATCGGAATCCGGATTTCCGGACGTCCGGCGGGACAGATCGTCACCGATTGCTTGCCGGTGATGCCGGTCGTCCGGACATAGACGCCGATCGAGCCGCCGATCAGGGCCTGCTTTTCCGGACCGATGACGGCGAGTCCGGCGGACGTTTTGACCGTAAAGGCGTCGCTGGCGTAGGTGAGATCGTTATTGTGCTCGTCGGTCATGCGGACGACGATACGGGTGACGTCGTAGGTGTCGCCATGGCAGAGAACGACGTCATCGGCGACGGCGGTAAGGACCGATCCGTGGCTCGCGCCCTTTTCAGCGCGGATGACGACTTGATCCTTCTGGTAGCCTTCATAGACGTATTTCGCGCCTTCCTTGCCCCAGTCGCCGACGTATTTTCCGTAGAGGTTCATCGCCGTGTGATAGGTGAGCTTATGGAACAGCATCAGCCGGGCCATCCTGAGGCGGTCGACCAAAGGCATCTTGAACCCATGGCGGTTGTAGGCGATCAGGACCTTCTTGATCATCGCCGCAATCCGCGGCCGATAGGGTTCATTGTCCTTGATCA
>CAZFHR010000210.1:0-3011 GCA_964519115.1 uncultured Candidatus Izemoplasmatales bacterium | reverse complement strand
AGGATGAAGAAAACTTATCCACTTCGTCGATCATTTCGCCGCCGAATTCGATCGGTTCCATTGGATCGAGCAGCGCCTGTTTGCCGTACAACACGCCGATTCCGGTCGGTCCGAGCATCTTGTGCCCGGAAAAAGCAAGGAAGTCGACATCGAGCTTCTTCACGTCGATGATCAGATGCTGAACCGCCTGGGCGGCGTCGAGAACGACGATGGCCCCCGCCTGATGGGCGAGCGGAATGATTGTTTCCACCGGTGTCACGTATCCCATGACATTGGATACGTAGGTAAGGGCGACGACTTTCGTCCGATCCGTAAGGACCGACTTGAACCCTTCGACGCTGATCCGCCGTTCGTCGTCGAGCGGCACGAACACGAGTTTCGCCCCCGTTTTCCCTGCAAGGGTCTGCCAGGGGAGGATCGAGGAATGGTGTTCCAGTTCTGACACGATGATTTCATCACCCGATTTGAGGGCCGCGGCGCCATACGAGGAAGCGACGAGGTTGAGCGCCGCCGTGGCACCGCGCAGAAAGACGATTTCCCTTTCCGCCGCACCGATGAAAGCCGCGATTTTCTGGCGCGCCCCCTCATAGAGCATGGTCGCTTCGTATCCCTGCGGATACATGCCCCGGTGGATATTGACGGAAAGATCATTATAATAGTGGTCGACGGCGGCGATCACGGATAAGGGCTTGAGGCTTGAAGCCGCGCTGTCGAGATAGGCCGTCGGTTTGCCGGCAATCTGCGGGAATTCGTCCCGCCAGAGATTCTTTTCCATCAGGATTCGACTCCTTTCAGTTTCTTGTTCAACTTCGCATCGACGTAACGCCGCCATTCCGGATCGGTCAGTTTTTGGAGAAAAGGCGCAGTATATCCAGATACGATCAGACGTTGGGCCGTCGCGTTATCCAGCCCCCGCGACGTCAGGTAATACATTTCTTCGGCGTTGAGTCGGCCGATGGCACAGCCATGTCCGGCTTCGACGTCGAATTCGTCGATCAGCAGTTTCGGACTGACGGCGATGACGGCTTTTTCACCAAGCAGGACGCCGCGGTTGCCCTGATGACAAATGGCTTTGGCGTTGCCCTTGGCGATGGCGCCGGTGACATTGAAATCCGCTCTTGCGTCATCGGACGTGACGATCGAATTGCGGAGTTCAGATATCGTCCGGGGCGCCTCGTGACGGACTTCCTGAATGGTTTCGATCCGGTCGGATCCGTTGAGGACCGCCAGCGTTTCCGATTGGAATTCGGCAGCTTCACCCGTAAGTATGCAACGGTCGGTGACGAAGGTCTTTCCCATCGAAAGAACCATGGTTGCCAGAACAAGCGATGCGTCCTGGGCGACACTGGCAAAACGCTGCAGTCGGGTCGAACCGACTTGATCGGAAATGATATAGGTCTCGACGCCGGCCTGGGATCCGACTTTGGCGACGATTTCGAGATCGATCGCCGTTTTGACGCCAGAATAGATGAACAGCCGGACTTGTGCCGGATGCTTGCTTTGAAAGACGATCCGGACGAAGCCCGGAGCCGTCGCGGTCAGGACGATGGTCGCCGGTCGGTTCTGGCATTTCGAGCCGAACATGAAACGGACGCCGTCTTGTAAAACAGCATACGTTCCCGACGAGAGCCGGACATCGTGTTGACGGGATCGGAGGATGGCAACGTCCGGAGAAGCCTTCAGAAGGTGGGGAACATTCATGTCCTCGTCCTCACTTCGGCAGCGATTTGGTCGCGCACGTTCCCAGTGAGTACGGCTTTGGCCGTTCGTCGAAATCCTCGATGCCGAGTTCGGTCTTGAGCCAGTCGTAGCCTTCGGTATCGATTTTCCGGATTAGTTCGCGGCCACCGGTCTTGACGATTTTTCCCCGGATCATGATGTGGACGAAATCCGGGACGATGTAGTCGAGGAGTCGTTCATAATGAGTAATCAAAACAAGGCCGAGATCCGGCGATTTCATCGCCGTGACGGCTTCTCCGACGATGCGGAGGGCATCGACGTCGAGGCCGGAATCGATCTCGTCGAGAAAGGCGATTTTCGGTTTCAGCATCTGCATCTGTAGGATTTCGTTTCTTTTCTTCTCGCCGCCGCTGAACCCTTCGTTCAGGTAACGGTGGGCGAGTCCCGAACCCATCTGCAATTTGGCGGCCGCATCTTCGAATTCGAGGATGAACTTGCCGATCCGCAGGTGTTTGTCCTGCGGCATCCGCGCCTGGACGGCGGTCTTGACGAAATCGAAATTGGTGACGCCGGGGACTTCGACGGGGTTCTGCATTGCCAGAAACAGGCCCGCCCGGCTCCGTTCGTCGACCTTCATCGCGGTCAGGTCGAGTTCATCGAGGCGGATTTCGCCGCTTTCAATCTGATATTTCGGGTGACCCATGACGGCAGATGCCAGCGTTGATTTGCCGGTGCCGTTCGGACCCATGATCGCATGGGTTTCGCCGCCGCGGACAATGAGATCGACATCTTTCAGAATCATCGTCCCATCGACGGAAACATTGAGTTTTCGGATTGTGAGTGTGGCCATGTTGAATCCCTCCAAGTCAAATCTAATTTTACACTTTTTGTAGGCTTTATGCAAAAAATATCACTTTATTTCGAAAGAAAAAGGAATCGAAATCCGATTCCTTTATTTTTCAATCACTTCGTTCCCGAGAATTTCAGGACTTTTCACGTGTTTCAGGGCGGTGAATTCAAGCAGGCGTCGGATCACCGTGAGGAAGATGAACGAGAACAGGCTCAATACGACACCGAGCGCATAGGCGCCCATGCCGAAACAGAGGCCGATCATCGCTCCAAGCCACAGTGTGGCGGCGGTCGTTAGACCGTAAATGCCGTTTGACGTTTTCAGGATCGTACCGGCACCGAGAAAACCGACACCGACGACGACCTGGGCGATCACCCGCTGCCGTTCCAGATTGACGGCGATGGCGGCGAAAGCCGGGTCAAGCGCTAGGTCAAGCGCCTGGTGGTAGAGGTATTCCTGCAGGATCGCGATGCCGCAAGCG
>CAZFHR010000209.1:0-3016 GCA_964519115.1 uncultured Candidatus Izemoplasmatales bacterium | reverse complement strand
ACGAATGCGATGTCTTGAAGACGATCGAGGACATTCTCGGCGTCAAGGCCGGGGAAACCACGGCCAATCAGAAATTCACCGTCGAAGCCACCAGTTGTCTGGGGTGCTGCGACAAATCACCCGCGATGCGGATTGACGGCGATCTCCATACGGAGCTCACCGCCGACAAGATCCGCACCATCCTCGCGGGTTACCGGGGGTAATGACGATGCCAGAACTCAAAATCATTTCCAAGCGCGTCGGTCACATCAATCCCCTCTCCATTGACGATTACCTCGCCTCGGAAGGCTACCAGGGCCTCGAACAGGCCCTCAAGATGTCGCGCCAGGGCGTCATCGACGAAGTCAAGGCTGCCTATCTTCGCGGCCGCGGCGGCGCCGGTTTTCCGACGGCTGCCAAAATGGCATCGCTCGCCTACGAAACCGATCCCGAAAAGTACGTGATCTGCAACGCCGACGAAGGCGAACCGGGCAATTTCAAGGACCGGTACCTGATGGAGAACGATCCCCATCAGATCATCGAAGGCATGGCGATCGTCGCCTATGCCACACGGGCGACCAGAGGCTATGTCTATATCCGCGGCGAATACGATCTGCCGATCAAGACGATGCAATGGACGATCGAAGAAGCGGAAAAGCGCGGTTATCTCGGCCAACAGATCATGGGAACCGATTTTGACTTCACAATCGAAATCCGTTCCGGCGCCGGGTCCTATGTCTGCGGCGAAGAATTCGCCCTGATCGAATCGATCGAAGGCAAGCCGGGACGGACGCGCGTCAAACCGCCGTTCCCGACATCCAAAGGCGTCTTCGGCAAGCCGACGCTGATTTCCAACGTCGAAACGTTCGCCAACGTTCCCGTCATCCTCACGATGGGCGGAGCGGCATACGCCAAGATCGGCACCAAGACCTCGACTGGCACGAAACTTGTCTGTCTTTCCGGCAACGTCAAGCATCGCGGCGTCTTCGAGATTCCGTTTGGCATGCCGATCCGCACCGTCATCGACGAACTCGGCGGCGGCGTGGCCGGTGGCCGCAAGATCAAGATGGTCCAACTCGGCGGCGCCTGCGGTCCGATCATCCCGTCCTTCATGCTCGACATGGCGATTGACTACGAACGGTTCGAGGAATTCGAATCGAAAACCGGCGCCGGGGCGATCATCGTCATCGACGATCGGTTCGATCTGTTCCGCATCCTGCTTCGGATCGTCAAATTCTTCGGTCACGAATCGTGCGGCAAATGCGTTCCCTGCCGGGAAGGCAATGCCCAGCTCGAACTCATGATCGCCAAATTCATCGACGGTCAGGCGACGACGCAAGATCTCTTGTCGCTGGAATCGCTGGCTCGGGTCATGCACCAGACATCACTGTGCGGACTCGGTCAGACGTCACCGACATCGATCATCGCGGCCCTCAGGTATTTCCGGGAAACTTTCCTCGACCGGATCGAATACCCAGGGATTTAGGAGGCGAATGACATGATCAATTTCAAAATCAACAACATCGATTGCGCAGTACCCGCCAATACCACGATCCTGACCGCCGCCAAGGCGTTCCATATCGAAATTCCGACCCTGTGTTATTACCCCGACCTCAACATCAAGTCCGACTGCCGCGTCTGCAGCGTCGAAATCGTCGGCCAGAAAGGCCTTTCTACGGCCTGCTCGACGATCGCCCGCGAAGGCATGCAGGTATTGACGAACTCGCCGCGCGTTCTCAACGCGCGCAAGACGATCGTCGAACTGATCCTCGCCGATCATGATGCCAACTGCACGGCGTGTTCGAAAAACCTGAAGTGCGAACTCCAGGATCTCTCCAGGAAACTCGGCATCGACAAGAACCGTTTCGTCACGATCCTCAAACCCCGTCCGCATGACGATTCCAATCCGGCGATTGTCCGGATCGCCGACCGCTGCATCAAGTGCGGCCGCTGCATCGACGTCTGCAAGAATGTTCAGGGCATCGGCGTCCTCGAAAGCATGGGCCGCGGCCGCGATATCGTCATCGGCCCCGCCTTCGGCCGGCCACTTTCTGACGAATTCTGCACGTACTGCGGCCAATGCTCGAGCGTCTGTCCCGTCGGTGCAATCCTCGAAAAGGATGACACCGAAGAAGTCTGGCGCGCCCTGCACGACCCGAAGAAGCACGTCGTTGTCCAGACGGCTCCGGCGGTCCGCGTCTCCCTCGGTGAAGAAGCCGGCGCCAAACCCGGTGCGATCATCACCGGCAAACTGGTTTCGGCGCTCTGACTCCTCGGCTTCAAGAAGGTCTTTGACACCGATTTCACGGCCGATCTCACGATCATGGAGGAAGGCTACGAACTGCTTTCCCGGATCAAGAACAAAGGCGTCCTGCCGATGATCACTTCCTGCTGCCCCGGCTGGATCAATTTCGCCGAACAGCAGTACCCCGACATTCTCGACCACATCTCCACCTGCAAGTCGCCGCAGCAGATGTTCGGCGCCCTCGTCAAGACCTATTACGCCGAACGCGAGCATCTCGATCCCGCCGACATCTTCGTCGTCTCGGTTATGCCCTGCACGGCGAAGAAGTATGAAGCGAAACGGCCGGAAATGACCTCTGACGGCAAACATCCCGACGTCGACGTCGTTCTGACGACGCGTGAACTCGGCAAGATGATGAAGCAGATGGGCGTCGATTTCGACGAACTCGACGAATCCGATTTTGACAAGCCGTTCGGTGAAACGACCGGGGCCGCCGTCATCTTCGGCGCCACCGGTGGCGTCATGGAAGCCGCCCTGCGGACCGTTTCGGCGGTGCTCGGGGAAGACAAGGACGTCGACGTCGATTTCGAAGCCGTCCGCGGTTTCGAAGGCGTCAAGGAAGCCGTCGTCGAAGTGGGCGGAATGTTCGTCCGCGTCGCCGTCGCCCATTCCCTCGCCAATGCCCGGATCCTCGCCGAACAGGTCAAGAAGGGGACATCACCCTATGATTTCATTGAAATCATGTGCTGCCCCGGCGGCTGCATCGGCGGCGGCGGACAGCCCTACGGAACG
>CAZFHR010000208.1:0-3024 GCA_964519115.1 uncultured Candidatus Izemoplasmatales bacterium | reverse complement strand
GTCTTCGGGAATCTTGTCCATGCTTACCGGCCGCAACCATTTCAACGAAATTCCGAACAGCCGGACCTTCATCGAAACCCAGTATGATCTCCTCGGGGACAACAGCCGCTATCCGGAAGCCGCCGACGAAGTGGTGCTGATCGTCGACAAGCAGAACCGCGTCGACGTCCGGCTGCTCGAAGCCTTCGGCATCTCCGTCGAAGAAGAGTATACCTTCGCGGACTGGATCGGCATGGAATTCACAGTCGTCGGCAACGATGCCTATTATCAACAGAACGGCGCCGTCTTCGCGCCGGGAACCGATTATGAAACGATGGTGGCGAGTGCCGATGCCTTCACGGTCCGCATCGTCGGCATCATGCGGGTCAAGGAAACGGCATCCAGTGAGCTGCTTTCGACCGGCATCGGCTATACGACGCTGCTGACGGACCGGATGCTGGCCGATGCCGCCGGATCGGCGATCGTCGCCGCTCAGGTCGCCACTCCCGATGTCAATATCCTGACCGGACACGCGTTCAACGATCAGATTTCGTATGAAACCGTCATGTTGACGATCGGCGGCGACTCGACCCCGACCGGCATCCAGATCTATCCTTTGTCTTTTGATGCCAAAGAGGAGATTAAAACCTACTTGGATGGATACAATGCCGAATTGGACGAAGTGGACAAGATTCTGTACACCGATCTCGCCGAAACGATTTCCGGCACCATCGATTCGCTCATCAGCACGATCACCGTCATCCTTTCCGCTTTTGCGGCCATATCGCTGGTGGTCTCTTCGATCATGATCGGTATCATCACCTACGTTTCCGTCGTCGAACGGACCAAGGAAATCGGCATCCTGCGGAGCATCGGTGCCCGGAAGAAGGACATCAGCCGGGTGTTCAACGCCGAAACTGTCCTCATCGGCTTTGCGGCCGGCATCATCGGCATCCTGTCGACGCTTTTGCTCCTGATCCCCATCAATCTGATCATCGGCCGCCTGATCGGCGTCGCTGGTTTTGCCAATCTTCCCGTCTGGAGTGCCATCGGCCTCATCGCCGTGAGCGTCGGGTTGACCTTCATCGCCGGCCTGATCCCCAGCGGTATCGCCGCCAAGAAGGATCCGGTCATCGCATTGCGGACCGAGTGATTGGCTTCTTGCCACGCATTTGGTATAATGAAGAACGTAGTCATCACGTCATCAAAAGGAGGAAACAGTCATGTTCAACGTCCTGATCGCCGAAGACGATGCCAACATCCGCAAGCTGATCGCCATCCATCTGATTCAGAACGGCTTTTCCGTGACGGCCTGCGACGACGGTGAATCGGCCTTGCGGCACTATGAAAGCCAACACGTTGACGTCCTCATCACCGATGTGATGATGCCGAAGCTGTCAGGAAACGAACTAGCCCGGCGGATCCGCGAACAGAACAAGGACCTGCCGATCCTGATGCTGACGGCGCTCGAAGCGTTCGAAGACAAGGAAAAAGGATTCCAGAGCGGAACCGACGACTATATGGTCAAACCCATCGACATGAAAGAGCTGGTTCTCCGCGTCAAGGCGCTGCTGCGCCGCTACAAGATCACGAGTGAAAACCGGATCGATTACAAGACGCTGTCGCTTCAGTATGCCGGCAACGTCGTTCTGGTCGCCGGTCAGCCGGTCGAACTGACGAAAAAGGAATTCATGCTTCTTTTCAAACTGGCTTCCAACCCCGACATCATCTTCACGCGCAACCAGCTGATCGACGAAATCTGGGGTTTTGACAGCGAAAGCCTCGATCGCACGGTCGATACGCACGTGAAGCGGATCCGGGAAAAACTGAAATGTGAAGACCTCGAGCTCGTTACGGTCCGGGGACTCGGTTACAAGGCGGTGCTGAAATGAAGAAATTATCGGCCAAAGTCGTTGGAATGCTGCTGCTAGTCTTCTTTTTTATCTCGGCGCTGATGCGCATCATCATTGCGCTCCTCGAAGGCGTCCCTTTCTATGAACTGATCGGCTCGGGATGGTTCTTCCTGGCGATGATGGCGATGGGGTTCACCTCCCTCAGCCTGTTTGCCCTGTCGGTTGAAATGATCATCGTGAAACGGATCAAGAAACTCAACGCTGCCATCATCGACATCGAGAAAGGCGATTATGAAGTCGCCATCGAAGTCAAAGGCAGCGATGAAATCGCCACGCTCGCTGAAAACATCCGTCTGATGGCCAACGAACTGAAAGCCAATGAGTATCTGAACAAGGACTTTGCCCGCAACGTTTCGCACGAATTCAAAACCCCTCTCAGTTCGATCAAAGGCTATGCCGAACTGATTGAGATGGGTGGCCTGTCGGCAGCGGAGACCGGCGAGTATTCCGGCATCATCATCCACGAAATCGACCGGCTAGCCAAACTGTCGCGCGACTTGTTGCAGATTTCGCTGTTGGACAGCGTGAACATCATCAGGAAGGATGACACCTTTTCAATCGATGAACAGATCCGCAACGTCCTGCAACTGATGCAGCTCGAATGGGAAAGCAAGAACATCGAGTTCGATCTCGATCTCGATGAATTGGCGATGACGGCGGGAAACCGCGAACTGACATTTCAAATCTGGCAGAATCTGATTGCAAATGCGATCAAGTTCACGTCCGAAGGCGGAAAGATCGCAATCAGTCTCCATGAAAAGGACGGCATCCGGTTCGAGATCCGCGACTCCGGCATCGGCATCGGCACCGAAGATCAGAAGAAGATCTTCACTCAGTTCTTTGTGACCGATAAAGCCCGAAACCAGTCGGGTAGCGGCCTGGGACTCTCCATTACGAAGAAGATCGTTGAAAAACTCGGCGGAACCATATCCTTTGAAAGCCATTTGGATATCGGGACGACGTTTGTGGTCGTTTTAAAAGACGAACCAAGCCCCGTTGACAACCATTCCTCTTGAGACGGCACGGCATTTGTTGCCAGAGGTCAATCCCTTATTAAGCACCTACATCATGTAGGTGTCAGAGTGTAGACAAACCCAGTCCTAGGAAGCGATTCCGAAGACTGGGTTTCGTT
>CAZFHR010000207.1:0-3035 GCA_964519115.1 uncultured Candidatus Izemoplasmatales bacterium | reverse complement strand
TCGGCCGGCCGATCAATTTTCATTCCTACGTCTCCGGTGTCGCCGGACCCGAAATCGCCGTCATGTATGCCGAGGAAGGCGTCAACGGCGCCCACCAGGATCCCCAGTACAACGTTCTTTACCGCAACATCAACATGATCCGCTCCTTTGTCGACGCGGCCGAATCGAAGCAGATCATGGCCGCTGCCGGCATGCTCCAGATCGACGGCGCCCACAATGCCAACGCGACCGCCAAGGATGCCTGGAAAGTCATGCCTGAACTGCTCGTCCAGCATGCGATCAACTGCGCCTATTCGGTCCGTTCCGGCATGCAGAAGGATCACATTGCCCTCTCGACCGTCCCGCCGGCGGCTTCCCCCGCCCCTGATCTCAAAATCAATCTGCCGTACGCGGTCGCCCTCCGCGACCTTTTCACCGGCTACCGGATGCGGGCGCAGATGAACACCAAATACATGGAATCCTCGACCCGCGAGGCAACCGTCACCCATGTCCTGAACATGGTCATCTCGAAACTGACGTCCGCCGACATCCAGTCGACGATCACCCCCGACGAAGGCCGGAACGTGCCATGGCACATGTACAACATCGAAGCCTGCGATACCGCCAAGCAGGCGCTTGTCGGAATGGACGGCCTGAAAGATCTCGTCACCGTCCGCACCGACGGCTACATGCAGGCGAAAAGCCGCGAACTCAAGGAACGCGCGGTCCTTTTCCTCGAAGAACTGCTGGCAAACGGCGGTTATTTCGAAGCGGTCGAACGAGGTTTCTTCATTGATTCGGGAATCTTCCCAGAACGGAACGGCGACGGCATCAGCCGGAAAATCGCCGGTGGCGTCGGCGCCGGATCCGTCTATGCCCGCGATCCGGACTACTTCGCTCCCGTTCCCTGCCATTTCGGAAACAACGACATCGCCCAATACGGACTGTCAACTGACGCCGATCCCGCGATCTTGATCGGCGGCTCGACGTTCACCGACCGTGAAAAGATCCAGTACATCGACGAACTCGATCCCGAAGACAACGTAGGCGTCAGGATGCAGGAAAGCGAACGGTATATTGATGGTTCGCTGATCAAGCCGGAAGTGCAGTGGTCAGGCGACGGCACCGTCGTCGTCGACCTGACATTCCCGACTTCCATCGATATCGCCGAAGCCGCAGCCTTGGAAGCCGGCCGTCGGATGAATCTGCAGGACGTCGAAGTCATCCATCGCGAAATCCTCCATCCGGCCGAAGCGACGCGCATACAGATCAAAGGCACGTTTGCTTTCGCCATCGACGTCGCTACCCTGACGATTCCCCGGAAGGAACCCGTGCTTTCCGACGCCGACATCACCGCCTTCGTCAAGGCAAGGTCGGTGAAGATCGTCGCCGCCACCGTCGGCGAGGACGAGCATTCCGTCGGCCTGCGCGAAATCATCGACATCAAGCACGGTGGCATCGAAAAGTACGGCATCGTCTGCGAATACCTCGGCACTTCGGTTCCGGTCGACAAACTCGTCGATGCGGCCATCGAAATGGATGCCGATGCGATTCTGCTCTCGACCATCATTTCGCATGACGACATCCATTACCGGAACATGAAGAAAATCTGCGATTATGCGATCGAAAAAGGGGTCCGCGACCGTTTCCTCATCATCGGCGGCGGTACGCAAGTCACGCCGGAACTGGCTGTAAAACAGGGTCTTGACGCCGGCTTCGGCCGCGGTACGCATGGCGTCGACGTCGCCACATTCCTCGTCCGCAACCTGAAGGCGAAACAACCATCATGACCATTGACATCCTCGTCGCCGACATCGGCAGCACGACCACCAAAGTCATGGCCTTCGACGGCGTCGATGGCCAGTTTCCACGTTTTCTCGGGCAGGGGTTCGCCTTGACTTCCATTGGCGAAGGCGATGTCACGATCGGCCTGACCGAAGCCATCGAAGATCTTCGGAACCGGCTTGGCAGTGATCGCATCGAAGTGCGCGAAATGGTTGCCTGTTCGAGTGCCGCGGGCGGACTGAAAATGAGCGTCCATAGCCTTGTCTATGACATGACCGTCCGGGCGGCGAAAGAGGCCGCGCTCGGCGCCGGCGCCAACCTGAAGATGATCACGGCCGGACTTCTGATGCCCGAGGATCTCGACCGCATCCAGACCGAAGGACTGAATATCATCATGATCGCCGGCGGCGTCGACCACGGCGAACGGGCGACCGCCATCGCCAATGCCGAAGCCATCGCCCGGCTCCGGCTCGACATTCCCGTCATCTATGCCGGCAACGTCGACGGCATCACTGCCGTCCGTTCCGCGTTTGCGAAAAACGGACAGGAAGCGTTTCTGACGATCACCGGCAACGTGTATCCGCAGATCGACATTCTTGCCGTCGAGGCGGCGCGGGCGGTCATCCAGAACGTTTTCGAAGTCCATATCGTCAAAGCACCGGGCATGGAAAAAATCCGATCGCTGGTAAACGGCAAGATCATCCCTACCCCCGGCGCCGTGATGAACGCAGCGATCCTGCTTCGCGAAAAGATCGGCGATCTTGTCGTCGCCGATGTCGGCGGCGCCACGACCGACATCCATTCCGTCACAGCCGGTGACGAAACGACCGCGAAACGCGCCCTCGCACCTGAACCGGTTGCGAAACGGACGGTGGAAGGCGACCTCGGTGTCTATGTCAACCGTCAGAACCTGGTGACGATGGTCACGGAGGCGAATCTGGCAAAACAACTCAACCTGACGGAACCGGAACTTGCGGCTCTGCTCGCCGACTACCGGCCGATTCCATCACCGGCCCAGATTCCCGTCGTCGCGCAATTGACGCAGATCGCCCTGGATACTGCACTCAGCCGGCACGCCGGAACGCTGGCAAGCGTATTCGGAACGAACGGAATGACAACCGTCTCCGCCGGTCGGGATCTCACGGCCGTGCACCATGTGATCGGCACCGGAGGCGCGCTTGTGCGTCTGCCTCACGGTCTGGAGCTGCTCGGTCGCATGATTCAAACGACCGACAAGAAACGATTGTATCCGCCGCCGACGGTGGCCTTTA
>CAZFHR010000206.1:0-3078 GCA_964519115.1 uncultured Candidatus Izemoplasmatales bacterium | reverse complement strand
TGAATTCCTTGTCGCCGATGACAATGTATTTTGCATACCAGGAAGTCGTTGAGCCGGTGATGACGACGACATCCGCAGGCGCTGTTTCGGATGTTATGGCGACTTTTGCCCAGATGGACGGCAGGAAATATTCTTCGAAACTGACATCTTGGACGACGGTGTCAAGAACGGTGATATCGGCAACGCCGACATAATCCCTGTTGACGATGCCATAAGCCACCGCGGTATGCTCCGGATTGGCGGTCGTGGGACCCGTAGTCGTTTCCCCACTGCAGGCAACCAAAGCGACGGAAACGGCCATCATAAAAATCAAAGTCACAATTTTTTTCATTTCATTTTCCTCCTACTTCATGAGAACCGGCTTCATTATAATACACCGGCAAGATAAAACAAAACGATAACCCTCATGAATGCGGTTGCATTGCAATGAATACGTTTTCCTCCAAAAAGGGGGACAAAAAAGGGGACCGGAGTCCCCCAAAATGTCATTTCATCTCATGCGACATCAGCTGTCCCGCTTTCAAGGAATCCAGATATCGGTTGAGGATTTCGACTTCTTCTTTCTTGATCGGTTTGCATTTCGTCGCGTCGCATTCGCCCGAAAGAATCGCAATCGCCAGGCCGTGACAGCCGGGATAGCCGCAGGCGCCGCAGTTGTAATTGGGCAACAGATGTTCGATTTCTTCGACGCGACGGTCTTCCTTGACGCCAAAAAACTTCGATACGAAATAGATCAGGATGCCGAGAATCAGTCCCGTCCCGCCAAGGACGAGCGGAGGAATCAGAATGGCCATGTTATACCAACCCTCCGAACCGGGCGAAGATGATGGCGAGGATCGCCGCGACAATCATCGCAATCGGCGTACCCTGGAATGCCTTGGGAACGGGATTGCGATCCAGTTTCTCGCGGATGATGGCATAGATGTACATGACGAAGAGATAGCCAAGTCCGATTGCAAGCGAATAGACGAGCATTTCGACGAAGCTGTAGTCACGGTTGACGTTGGTGATGGCGACGCCGAGAACGGCGCAGTTGGTCGTGATGAGCGGCAGGTAGATGCCAAGTGCCTTGTAAAGTGCCGGCGAGAACCGTTTGATGATGATCTCGATGCACTGCACGAGCGCGGCGATGACGAGGATGAATACGATCGTCTTCATGAACCCGATGTCAAGCGGCAACATCACGTATTTGTAGATTGTCCATGTCACGACGCTGGCGAGGAGAATGACAACGATGACGGCAAGGCCCATGCCCAGCGAGGAACTGCGTTTTTTCCCGACGCCGATGAAGGAACAGATGCCGAGAAACTGCGTGAGGAGAACATTCTGGATGAAGAATGCGGAAAAGGCGATGATCAGTAAGTTTGACATTATTTCGTCACCCCGCTTTGGCCGGTTTTGGCGTTTTTAGCTGCTTTTTCTGCTTTTTCCGCCTTGGCGTTGGTGGCGGCCGCGATCACGGCCATGATCACGCCGAACGTCATGAAGGCCCCGACCGGTTTCAGGAACATGTCGATCGGCTCGATGCCGAGAAATTCGAAGATGAAGTGGAGGTCAAGACTCAGATTGGCGCCCTGACTCCAGAGCGTGATCGTTCCCGCCCCGAGAATCTCGCGGAACAGGCTGATGATCATGATCGCCATCGCGAAGCCAAGCGCCATGCCGGCGCCGTCGATGACGGATTCGAGCGGTTTGTGATCACTGGCATAGGCTTCGGCGCGGCCGAAGATGATGCAGTTGACGACGATCAGCGGAATGAAGACGCCGAGCGTCCGGTATAAGGCGGGAACGAACGCCTTCATCAGCATCTCGACGATGACGACCAGGGTGGCGATGAGGACGATATAAACCGGAATGCGGACCGGCATGACGAGTTCCCGGAGCTTCGGATTGACCGTGACGAGGGAAACCAGCAGATTGGAGAGCATCAGTACGAACAGGACCGCCACGCCCATCCCGATCGCATTTTCCAGCGTCGTCGTGATGGCGAGGGCCGGACAGGTGCCGAGGACGAAGACGAATAACGGGTTTTCCTTGATGAATCCCTTGAGGAAATTTTCTTTCATCGTCATCGCCGTCACCTCCCGAAATCCATCGCGACGCGTTCAGCGACGAGAACGAAGCATTGTCTAACGCCGGTATTGCGGGCCGGCGCGTCGCCGATCGACGTGATCGTCGCTCCGGCCCGGGTATCGAAATTCGTCGCCCAGGCGGTGATCAGGGTGCCGGTCATGCCGAAGTCGACCGCGGACAGATTGAGGCCGATGCCTTCGGTGCCGCCCGTGCCGATGAAGGCATAGCCTTTGATCGTCAGGTCGGTATCGATCGCGATCAGCATTTCGACATCGGTTTTATACCCCATGGAATGGACGCTGTAGATCGCGTGGGCAACCGCATTGTTGTTGGTAGGATCAAGAAGCAGATAGATGGAGTCGATGCCTTCTGGCAGGTTTTCCGTAATTTCATCGGGCGTGAAGGCATCAATGTCCGGATAGAACTGACGGAATGTTTCCATTTTTTCGCGTAGTTCGTTGGCGGCGATAACCGGAGCCGTGAAATAGTTCACAACCGCCAGCAACAAGCCGCAGATGCTCCCGAGAATCAAGAGAACGAGGCCGGATGTAAGTCCTTTTTTCATGTCATTGGCCTCCGTTCATAGCGCTTAGGAACTGATCCAGAAGTTGCAGCATGGCCTTCATCGCCGGCACCGTATAGCCGGAAGCGCCGGCGACGGTATCGATGGTGATGACGCCATCCGTCTGATAATCGACGATCAGCGCTGCTTCGACGGCCGGAACGGCGGCGCCTGAGTAGGGCGGTTCGCCATAATCGACATTGTCGGCATCGTCATAGGTTTCATGCGATGAAATGGTATAGTCGGAGAATCCGTCGAAAGCCGCGTTCAATACGAACGTGACCTGGATTGGCGTCAGACTGTTGTACCCGCGCGTCGTCATGACCAGCGTCCGGGTGCCGGCATCATAGCTGATGAAGCGCACGCCGGCGCTGACGAGACCGCTCGCCGCCGCCACTAACGGAATCGCCGCCTGGATCTGATCGTCCGGGGCGATGCCGATG
>CAZFHR010000205.1:0-3089 GCA_964519115.1 uncultured Candidatus Izemoplasmatales bacterium | reverse complement strand
TGGCCTCGTCCATATTTCCCGCATGAGCAAGAAGTTCATCAAGCACCCGATGGAAGTCGTCGCCGTCGGCGACATCGTCAAGGTCTGGGTGATGGGCGTCGATCTCGAACGTCATCGGCTCCAGTTGTCGATGCTGCCGCCGGCCAAGGGCGACATGCCGGCAGCGAGCTGAAATACTGAACCTCACCTGAAATAACGGAAAAGAAGGAGGTGCCCGGATGCGTTACGATTTCATGATGGCGGCCGCGCTCATCGCGGCAGCGACGTTTTTGATTGTTGGCGCCGTCTACACGTTTTCCCGCAAAGAACGATTGCTTGGGCTGAAACTGCTCGGAATTTTCGCCATCATCAATGCCATCTATTCAATCGCCTATGCTGGTTACCTGCTGGCCGATGGCGAAGCCTACATCATCGATTTCATCCGGATCCAATACTTGGCACTTCCGTTTCTGATTCCCCTTTGGTTTCTGATTTCCATCCAGCAGCGCTATGCGCAGAAACGCTTCACGTGGCGGATGTCGCATCTCGTGCTCGCCATTCCGCTGCTTGCGGCCGTCACCGCCATTCTCTATCCGCGCAACAATATCGTCGATCCTTCCTGGATCCGGACGCTCTTCTATACCGGCCATTACGTCGACACAATCCTGACTCCCGGCTGGGAAGGCTTCGTTGGCATTCACTTCATCAAGGGACCGTTCTATTACATTCTTGCAGGGTATACGCTCATCATCGCGGGGCTTACCGCCTTCAACTTCTTCATCACGATGAAACGGGGATCCGTCATCGCCAAGCGACGTTCGCGTCTGCTCTTCGTGACGACGCTGATTACGATTCCGCTGATTATCCTCACCTTCCTGTGGCGGGAGTCGCGACTGCTCGATTTCACGGCGTTCTTTACCGACTGGATCGCCTTTGCGGCGTTCCTTGCCCTTTTCAAATATGAGATGTTCGACCTGATTCCCGTTGCCTATGCGGAAATCTTCCGGAAATCGGATTATCCGATCGTCATCCTCGACGAGTCGAAATGCATCGTGACCATGAACGCTTCGGCCGAACGGGCCTTCAAGGATCGCCCCACCGAGGGCCGCGACAAGACGGACCTTGCGAGCATTCATCAAAATGGCGAGTTCGTGGCGCGCGAACTTGCGGCCGGCCGCGAGTGCGAAATCGCAATCGAAAGCGAAGGAAGGCCCAAATATTACCGCGCGAATCTGTCCAAACTCGGCAAGGGAAAGAAGAAGGCGACCGGGTATTTCGTCACCTACATCGACATCACAGCCCACAAGGACGAGATGCGGCGGATGGAACAGATGGCCGCCTACGACGAACTGACCAAGATCTACAATCGGCGCTATTTCTTCCGGAAGGCGATGCAGGCGTTTGACGAAGCGGTCATACTCCGGCAAAACGTCCGGATCATCATGTTCGATCTCGACGGCTTCAAGGACATCAACGACATCTACGGCCACCAGGCTGGCGACACGGTGCTTGCGCAGCTTGCCAAACTCGTGACCCAGGAACTGCGAAGTGATGATATTTTCGCCCGTTATGGCGGCGAGGAGTTCATCATCTTCCAGAGAAACATCGAGGAAGCCGTCGCCCGCGAACTCGAAAAACGGATCTGTGAAGTCGTCGCCGGACATGCGTTTCTTTATCAGCGCCGCAACATCAAGGTGACCGGATCCTTCGGTATCTCCGGCTCGAAAGTCGGCGTCAGCAAGCCGCTCGAACGCTATATCAAGGAAGCCGACGACGCCCTCTATGTTTCGAAGCAGGCGGGAAAGAATCAAGTCAGCTACGCTCCGGATCTCCGATAAAAAATCCGGCACTCCCTATTGTTTTCAAGAGCAAATGATATATAATAAAGACAAGAACGGCCGATACGATGGCTTTTCTATGCAGAAAGGGGTTCAATATGGATAAAAAGAAATTTGCTTATGGCTGGTTGCTCAAGTGGGTTCTTGCGGCGATTCTGATCGCTGCCGGCATTCTGGTCAAGATTAACGAGGTCGAAGTCGTTTATGCGACGACCGGCATCGCGATCGTCCTGTTCTCCGTTCTCCGCATCGTTCCGCTCATGAAAACCCTGAAAAAGGAAGTTCTGCGGACAATCAACCTGATTGAGGTCATCTTCGACACGATCATGGGTGGCCTGATGATCTACGTGGCCTTTTCTGGCCTGTCCGGCGATCCCTTCTGGCAGGGCATGTACGCCTATCTGCTCGCCGTGTTCTTCTATGCCCGCGGGTTCATCTACATGGTATCGCTCTATTTCTTCGCCGAGCGGACCGAAGCGCTCAAATTCTGGTTTCATCTGATCTGCATCACCCTCGGTGCCGGTCTGCTCGTCCTGGCGATCACCTCGACCGGGAACGTCATTCTGAAGACGCTTGGCTGGCTGATCCTGTTCGTTTCCGTCGCCGGTGGCATTTATCTCGGCTATGACGGCTATGGCGGATACCGGATTTACCGCCAGACTTCCAAGTCCCTCAACAACGAAACGAAGAAGGACAAAAAACAACCCATCGTCGAGAAAGAATTGCCAAAACCGATCGAACAGGAACCCGAGAAAAAAGAGACTTACATCAACTGAATAGATTGACAGCCGGCCGAAGTTGGGTTATTATAATTAGGCCGACTGTTTTTTATGGAGTAATACTCAAGTGGTCGAAGAGGCGCCCCTGCTAAGGGCGTAGGTCGGGTTACCGGCGCGAGAGTTCAAATCTCTCTTACTCCGCCAGTTTGAATCATACGAATGCCGCTCCGGCGGCATTTTTTCATCCCCGGGCGACGCCCGTTCGCGACGAGATTTTTTTGTTGTGTTTCGCTGGTTGACTTGATATAATGATAGAGGACGATTCGACTTATGGTCCGTCACGGAGAAGTACCCAAGTGGCTGAAGGGGCTGGCTTGGAAAGCTAGTAGATCGGCAAAACGGTGCGGGGGTTCGAATCCCCCCTTCTCCGCCATTTAACAAGCATAGGTTTGATACAATTGTATCAGGCCTTTTTTCTTTGCAAAAAGGGAGAATTGCGTATAGGTCAAATGTTAACACGGGATATGAAGAGCGCCATTTACCGATTGCGGTA
>CAZFHR010000204.1:0-3160 GCA_964519115.1 uncultured Candidatus Izemoplasmatales bacterium | reverse complement strand
AAAATACCCTGTAAAGGTCCTTTTTCAAGGTGTACGCTTTACAGGGTATATTTTATGACGTGCTCGAAGAGGTCCTTTCCTGGCAGAATGGTATCAATGCAATTCCATCTTCTTGTCCATGATGAAGTACGTGAGGAGGTACAGACCGATGCTCACCACAAGATAGATGGCGGCGGATCCCCAGATTGCCCCGGCATCAGAGAGGCCTTCAAGAAACATACCCGTTGATCCGAAGATTAGGCTGATGATCGTCGTGACGACATAATCGACGGCGAAATAGAGCAGAATGCCGATAAAGACCTTCTTTTCTCCTTTGTAGACCAGATTCAACAGGGCGAACAGGAACATGAAAAAACCGATCGTGTAAATCAGCTGGACAAGGCCGAGAGATCCCATGGCGACCCATACGCCAGGGTCGATGCCGATGAATTCGGTGATGACCTCGGACAGCGAACTGAATACATCCCAAGAGATGACGAGACTCGTGAACATCAGAAACGAGCCGACGGTGATGGCGACCGTACAGACGATCCAGATCAGATTCGTTACGGCTTTCGCGACCATAATCTGCCAGGTCTTGGCGGGAATCGAGAACAACAGATATCCTTGTTTCCCATAAACCCTTTGCCCCAGCGATACGATCAGGTTATAGACGGTGAAGAAAGCCATGCCGCCGGCGAGGAGGAAGAACAGCGACATGAAGAACCCGCCGATCAGGGATTGATTCGCCCGGAAGGTCGTGACCGATAGGAGGGCGAGGAGGACCACTGCAACATAACTGGGCAGATAGATGCGGTAGCTGGCGATAAACTCATGCTTGATCAGTTTACGCAGCATATTTGAACACCTCTTTGAAGGTTTCCAGCAGCGATTTACCCGATGCGGCAATGACTTCGGACGTCGGCTGGTGTAGCAGTACGTGCCCTTCCTTCAGAAAGATCACTTCGTCGAACAGGCTTTCCACGTCATAGATCTGATGGGTGGAAAGCAGAATCGTCGCTTCCGGGTTTCGTTCGTTGATGATGGTATCGAGGATGATCTGCCGCAAAGCCGGATCGACGCCCCCGATCGGCTCGTCGAAAATGTAGAACTGCGCCTTGCGGGAAAGGACGAGCGCCAGCTGGAGTTTTTCCTGGTTTCCCTTCGACAGTTTCCGGATGTGGATGCGGTCTTCGATCTTGAAGCGCTTCAAGAGCGTCGCGAACTGCGCCGGATCGAAATCCGCGAACATGTCCTTCATGAAGAGTGCCAGATCGGCAATCTTCATCCACGGATCGAAATACAACTGATCGGGGAGGTAGGAAATCAAGGCTTTCGATTCATTGGATATCGGTTTGCCGTTGATGAATACTTTACCCGTGTACTGTTTTGACATCCCCGTCAGAATCTTGATCAGGGTCGTCTTGCCGCTGCCGTTGGGTCCCAGCAGGCCGATGATCTTGCCGCTTTCCAGCGACAGGTTGACATCGTCCAAAGCGACGACCTGGCCATAGAGTTTCGTCAGATATTGCGTCCTTACGATTTCCGACACTTGCACCACGCTCCTTCTGTGTCGGCAGACATATTGGTATATGTTTGCCTGTTATTCGATTATTATTATATCACGTTTTGAAACAGATATATAATCATCATAAAAAAATCAGAATTCTATGAATTCTAAAAAAGACATATTCCGACGGGAACATGTCTTTCCAAATGATAATGGTCAAGAAACGTCAAATTTCGATGATTTTGATGATACCCGGTATCATTCTCTTGCAGGCTTCGGCCATAAATCAGCAACGATAACCGGTTATGCCTATTCCCCGAGCAGATCGGCTTCAATCAGGGAAATAGCATACTGCATCACGGTGTCGGTTTCGCTCAGATAGTCGGCGAGCGACTGCTGGATGGGATAATCCGGCATGATTCCCCGGCCCGTCACCAAACCGGTGGTCGCCACGGTCCAGACCGCCATTGAAGTACGGAATACCAGACGCGTATGTGACAGTGTAAACTCAGTAGAACTATCCGAACAGGTGTAGGATCCGCCGGATTCGTCGCCGATGAACACGCCAACGTCCTGATACTTCATCAGCGCGACGAAATGACCGCAGGAAGAACTGCAGTGGCCGTTGATCAGAGTGTAGACGTGCCCGTCGAAGTGCGGTTGCGAAAGCGGCACATTGGATTTCAGACCCGTGTAATACTCGGGGACACTAGCGGCGAAATACGGTTGCGACGTCTTTGCCAGATAGGAAAAAAGCCGACTCGTGACACGGGGGTCTCCGCCCCAGTTCTCGCGCACGTCCAGAATGATGTGCTCGATTCCCGCGGTTTCCACTTGCGTGAAGAAGGTATTGAAGAAAGTATAAAACGAGTCAAGCGTATTGGAACCATAAGGTTGAAATTCAGTCACTCGCAGCACTGCATAATTCTCATAAAACGCGGAGGAATAGGGCGTATCTTCATAGTCGTACGAGTCGGTGTAGTCGCACTTCGTCAGCGTGATGGTACGGTTTATCTCCTGTTCAGCATCATAGAATCCGATCTCGATATCATTGTCATAGTGTATGAACAATTGGTAATAAAAGAGGAAGTAGGATTGCAGGGTGGTCCACTTCATGGTAAGATTTTCGCCATCGGCGGAAAGAAACCCCATCATGGCCGTAAGCAGTTCCTCGACTGGGGCGCCGTCGATGGTCAATATCCGATCGCCCACACTCAGCTCGGAAGCGCCGGGAACCCGTACTACCAGCAATTCATCGCCAAACAGCCGCACACTGACAGGAAAATTGAAATCGCTTGGGAAATACTGCGTATAGAACGCCTGCGGCATCTGGATGCCGGAGTGGACGCAGCGGATGGCGGCGACGATCGGCATGACAATCCGGTAGAAATCAAGCAGATGCATATTGCCGGTAAGTTTTGCCCTTTGCGTTTCGATGAGGGCGTCGAGTCCCGCTTCGTCGGTGAACAACTGCGGATTCAAGCCTACATAGGTGACGAGTTGATTGAAATCAGCTTCCAGATCAGCTACATCATACAGCTCTCCGACCGCCACTTCTTCCGTTGTCACGATCGTCGTGGTGGTCGCGGTCGTATCGATGGACGTTGCCGTGGTGATCGCGGTCGTATCGGTGGCCGTTGCCGTGGTGGTCGTGACATCTGCAGGCAGACA
>CAZFHR010000203.1:0-3162 GCA_964519115.1 uncultured Candidatus Izemoplasmatales bacterium | reverse complement strand
TCATCCTGATGGTACCGTCAAGGTAATTGCGGACGGCTTCAACATCGTAGAATAGGGCGCGCAACAGTTCCGAAGCGAGGACGAACAGGAGGCCAAACGCCAGTGGCAACAAGAACATCCAGGGGCGTTCCGTCGAAGTCAGCCGTTTCGTCACCGGAATCAGAAGAAAGGCGACGAACACGAGCAAAACCGTCATGTTGGTGTCGATTCCGATGGCAAAATAACTAGTCTCGATCTGTTCCAGCCACAGGATCGTGGTAAATCCGACGACAAACAGCGAGAAGCCGATGATGCCGTCCAGCAGTGTCATCAAGAAGAAGCGCGACGGCTTCGCGAACGCATGGAGGATTTCCTGAGCGAAGGTGGCCGGATTCGTCACGACGGCGGCTGCCGACTTGCCGGCATTTTGAGCCGAAAGGAGCATGTCCAGGACATCTTCTTTGATTTCCTTTTTGCCGCTTGCCGACAGCTGTGAATTGAAGATTGCATCCCGAATGATTTCGTATTTCAGAAAATAATCCGCGTTCAGTAACTTTTCATACTTCTCTTTGCGGACTTTGAGAAAATAGACACCCACCACCGAGAAAACGCCTAATAGAATGCAGATTCCCATCACCAGGTAACTCATCATGTCGGCATTGCCGGCAGCGGCGGCCTGGATCAGAAACACGATGGCACTGACGATAACGCATAATGCCAACAAAGCCGAACTCAAAATCACGATTCTTTCCCTTTTAGTCATTTTCAGTCACCTCCATGATACCATTAACTACGCGTTGCAGTTGATTCCATGTTTCCTGAAATTCGGTGAGATACGTCCGGCCCGCGGCGGTCAACGAATAATATTTGCGCTCTGGTCCGAGCGGCGAAGGTCGTTTCTCGATCGCCAGCAGGGATTTGTTTTGGAGCCGCGTCAGGATCGGATACACGGTCGTTTCATTGACGCCGAATTCGATCTCATTCAGTTTCTCGACGACTTTGTAGCCGTACATCTCCGCGTGGACAGCGATGATTTTCAGGATGCATCCTTCCAAAATTCCTTTGACCATCTGGGTGTCGTGTTCCATTTTCTTTCATCTCCTATGCATTGCAGAGTAGTTCACGCTTACAGTATATTCCAACTACTATGCATTGTCAAGTACCTTTTTTACTTTTTTTTATCACTTCTTTGAAGTGAATTTGAACTTTGGACGGTATCTATCTCCTTTTTCTTTGATCCTGTTCCGGTAAAGTCGTATTTCGAACGCAAAAAAAAGTTCCGCAACGAGGGCGGAACTTGAATTCGGGATGCTGTTCAGTTCGATTTGACGCGCGTGACCATCGCCGTGATGTCGTCGGTCGCAGTGTTGGAGAAGGCGATGAGCGGGATGGCGCCTTCCGCCTGGGCCTGGGTTGGATTGTACGGGAAGTTCTGTACCATGATAGAACGGATGAGATCGCCTTCAGAAGCGGTCTCGATCATCTGATAGACGGCTTTGAGGACGGTCGTGTAGCCGACGATTCCCGAGTTTTCATAGGCGACGTCGGGACGCAGGAAGAAATCGATGAACTTGTGCGCAAGATCGACGTTTCTCGCGTTCGCCGGAATGATCATGCCATCAAAGAAGGCCATCGTCGTTTCCGGGATGAAGATGCCGATGTGGGCGGCGGCATCAAGCGCCGCCTGGGCGGTCTCAAGGCCTTCCGTCAGAATGAGGAAAGTGTCGAAGAAGTCGCCGACATAGGTGAATCCGAGGTCGAGGTTGCCGGCTTCGATGTCCTTTTTGATCATGTCCGTACCCCAAAGTTCATATTCGCGAAGCGACAGAACCTGTTCGGCGACGGTCATGTAGGCGGACGAAGCGGTGTTGAGGGCGAGCGGATCGTCGATCAGTCCCTGCTCGTCGGCATAGATGAGCGAAAGCGAGTACGCGAACCGCGAGACGTCATACATCGCCACGCGCAGCGGCGAATCAAAAAGTCCCGTCGGTTCCGGTTCGAGAATCGCACCCCAGCCGTTGGTTTCGATGTAGTTCTGTAGGCCAGTGACGGTCGTATTGTACATGATGCCGAAGAGTCCCCAGAAATAGGGAATCGAAATCGTGAACGGATTATCGACTTCGGGCGATTCGAGATACATCTTGTCCATGATGGAACTGATGCCGTCGACGAAGTTGTCGGCGTTGTAATTGGTCAGTTTCGTCAGGTCGATTGCTTGCAGATACCCGTCATCCCAGAGTTTTTCAATCATATAATCGGAAGGAATGACGATATCGAACTTCGTCGTACCGGATTGAATCTTCTGTTCCATGCTTTCGTTGGACTCCGCGATCGTGATCCGGACTTTGACGCCGTATTCCTCTTCGAACGCGTCGACCATGTCGCTGTTAATGTACTCGCCCCAGTTCAGGACGGACAATGTGTTTTCCCCGGTGCACCCAAGCACTCCCAGGGGGATCAAAGCCACAAACAACAACAGAATTGCCTTTTTCATTTCTTTTTACTTCTTCTCCAGTTTGATCTTCATATTTTTTGTTCGTGTTTCCGGTTTTTGTAGGCGCTGCGGATGTAGACGAACGCCAGGATGAGAATGACCCCGAGGGACAGGATCGTGTTATAGGCATACACTTCCGGTGCCATCTGCCGGTTGACGCTGCCGTAGATGTAGGTGGAAATGTTGTTGAGGCCGAGGCCGGCGTTGAACGGATCGTAGCTGCCGGTATTGAAGAAACTGATGAGGAAGTCGTCGATCGACATCGTGAAGGCGATCAGCATGCCCGTGAAGATGCCGGGCATGATCGCCGGGATGATGACCCGCGTGATTGCCCGCTTCGGTTTGCAATAAAGATCCAGCGCCGCGTCGTAGAGGTTCTCGTCGAGTTCCGCGAGTTTGGGCATGATCGAGAGGACGACATAGGGAATACAGAAGAACACGTGGGCGACGATGAGCGACGGCAGGCCGAAGATGTTGGGAAACAGGTCGACGACGATTTTGAAGATGAACATGAGTGACAGCCCGGTGATGATATCAGCGTTGAGAATCGGAACCTGGTTCAGGATCACCATCTGTTGCCGCTTCTTTTTGGGCAAGGCGTGGATGCCGATGGCGGCGATGGTGCCGACAACGGTGGAGATCAGGGTCGCAATGAAAGCGACGAGGAGCGTCGTGATGATCGCCGCCAT
>CAZFHR010000202.1:0-3176 GCA_964519115.1 uncultured Candidatus Izemoplasmatales bacterium | reverse complement strand
ATTCCAAACGAGATCGTTCTTAAGGAGCGTTTCCGGTGACCGGATGCCGGAGACCGTGAGAATCTCCAGATCGCCTTCCTTCTCGATCAGGATCGCTCCGGCCTGGGCGTGGAAATCAGCCATCAGGCGGGAGAGCGATTCATCGGCAAGTTTATCGAGTTCAAGATGGCTCGAAAGCATCTCCGTGAAGGCCCGTACCTGGTTTTCGGTATGAAACGCGGCCGCCAGAGACCGGACGAGCGCGTTGAACGCCTTGGAACTTTCTCCGATTTCATCGTCGGATTCGACCTTGATCATGCACTCTTCGCCATCGCAGGATTCCGGTGAACCATCGGCATTCTTCTTCATCAGCCGGTCTTCAGCCTTCTTCATGTGCATCGACAGTTCCTTCAGTTTCCGCCCGACGAGCTTCCGGGAAAGGAAGATGTTGAACAGCCCGACGACGATGCCGGCGAGGATGCATAATCCGAAAAACAACGGCGTAAGAATATAGGATGCGGGGGTTCCCGTGATCAGGACGAAAAAGGGAAACAGGACCCCGATCACGATGCCGAATCCGATCATGAAGATGGCGAGATCATTGAATATTTTTTTGGTAAGCATGGCATACCTCCGTGGATTCACGGAACGATGGAATCCATTTTGATTATACACCCCGCTTTGACCGGTGTATATGGACGCAAAGAAAAACCCCGCCGCGATGTCCCGAATGTGGCAATATCTCCCTTTGCTTCGACGTCCGGGCCGCAAATCATCCGACAACCGGAAATGCGTGTTTTGGTTTGCGTGTCTCAATCGGCGTTCTAAACTGAAAGAAATGACCTCCATTCGGTATCCGTTTTCATAACTTTCGTTATTTTCCGTCTACTTGCCGGGGGTCATATCACCGTGAAAACTGTGGCTTTCCTATTCTTCTTGAACCGTCATCAGGAAGATATCGTGGATTATGGCTGTTTTTACCCGTATTGTCTTATCCGGGAATACTGGTCCCTGTTGTCTGTTCAGCGGGTGTTTCCACATAGATAATCTCGAAGTTCCCATTAAGAAACATGCCAATCCAACTGGACCGTTCCGGACAAGTGCCGATCCGCAGTCAGGCTTCCGGACCCCCTCATGGTTGGCTAGGATGATTTCGGTCGCCGATGACGAGTAACAAGGAAACCATGAAACAGCCAAGAATGGTCACGAACGTAGCCAGCATGCCATACTGCAAAGCGGGACTTGCGGATCCCTGAGGATACACGAGCTGAAGGGCAACCCGGATCACCCATAAGGCTGTAGTCGTGGCAAGCAAGACGATCTTGGAGAAGCGATCCGTCTTGAAATAGACCAGCAGCAAATTGGCGATGCCGAAGAGGACCAGGCAAAGAGAGAAAAAGACGTTGATGGCGCGGACGGCGATGACGAGTTCCGTCGCTTGCGGATCGATATAGGCATACCAGTCCCATAGGCGGGGGACAAAAAAGTGCCAGACGCCGAAGGCCAGCATCCCGACGCTGCCCACGGCAACCAGAATTTTGATGATAAGTAGGCGTTTGTTATTTGAATTCATGACGGTCATCCTTTTTCAGGTTGTTTTTGTGGTTTGTTGTATGTAGCATGAGGCCTTCTCGGAACCTGAATAGCGATTGCGTTTTGCATTTGACCCTCGGAAAGTCCTTTTCGGCAGCAAGCGGCTGAAGCGAGGCGCCGAAGTTGATGTTCTTGTGATTCCCTGGACCGCGATGACCTCGGATTCTGTCGTCAATAAGCCGTGGTTTTGTTTCCGTTCAACCGTTGATATCCCATTTTCTTGATCAATTCTTCTTATCGATGCTATCATTTTCCTCGCTGCTTGTTTCGGACTTTGATGCCCCTTCATGGTAAATGACCTACCCTGCATAACTCCAAACCACGGGTCGTTGCCCCGGGTTCCAATCCGTGGCCCAGCCGCTAGGTTTACTTGCGGCTCTGGCATAAATGGTAATACTGCTGCAACCATAAAAGGCCCAATCACCCATGATGGTCACACTGGCTGGAATGATGATGCTTGTCAAGCTGGAGCAATATAAAAACGCCCCTTCTCCAATACTCGTCAATTGATTGGGAATGTTTATACTCAACAAAGCTAAACAACTATAAAATGCCATATTGCCGATACTTGTCACTCCGGCGGGAATCATAATGTTTTCTAAATAAATGCAACTCGAAAACGCCCCGTTGCCAATCACTAGAACGCTGCCAGGAATCTGAAAATCCGTTTCCGATTTTCCTGAAGGATAGGATATCAAGACAGATTTTTGTTGATTGTATAACACACCATTTTCTGATGAATAGAGTAGGTTATCTTCGTCAACCGCAATCGTTAACAAGCTAATGCAGCCACTGAATACCGCATTGCCAATGGTATTGACACTCAGAGATATGAAGACACTCAATAAACCGGTGCAATTGGTGAAAGCTCCTTCGCCTATTTTCGTCACGCTGTCGGCGACCGTGATCTGCAAGATGCTACTGCAGTTGTAGAAAGCCAAGTTCCCGATGCTGGTGACGGTTTTTCCCAAATAGCTGGATGGAGTAATCAAGGCGGTATTCGATCCGATGTATCCAGTAATCTCGTATGTGTCATTCGCGAGCAAAGTATAGGTGTAATCGCTGGGATCATCTTCGCCTGTTTCTGCTGTCCATTTTGCATAGAGGGTGATGTCTTCTGCCGGCATCGTCGTGAACGAATAGGGTACCGTCAAGCCTTCATCCTGATACCAGCCGGAAAAAGCATATCCGGTTTTGGTCGGATTGGCCGGTTGCGCCACAACGGTTCCATAATCTTGGGTTATTTCTGTTACGGCACTACCGTCATTACTTTCAAAAGCAATCGTGTATTGATTAATCGTGTAGGTTGCCGTGATTATCACATTTGCGGCTGGCATCGTTGCCGGCAGATCCCCATTCCAACCGGTAAAAGTGTATCCCACCTTGGTAGGGTCGATTGGATTCAAATGCGAAGCCAAGTTTGAATCAAAGTCATAGGTTGTAGTTTGCAGAACGGTGCCATCTGAATCTCTAAACTCCAGTATGTATTGATTGATAGCCCATTTTGCATACAATGTAACATCTTCTGTCGGCATGGTTGAAAACGCATATTCGATCGTGAATAGAACATCTGAATACCATCCGGCAAAGGAATATCCTTCTCT
>CAZFHR010000201.1:0-3181 GCA_964519115.1 uncultured Candidatus Izemoplasmatales bacterium | reverse complement strand
ACCTGATGACCGGCTATGATTTCGACTGGCAGGACGACGGCGCCGCTGCCTTGGCTCAAAATGGGGGCGGTACCTATGCGGCCGATATCTGGATCGAAGGAACGATCTTCATGGCGTGCGCCTATGGCGCTACCGGCGATGCCGACAAAGCCGCCGCAATCCTTTCCGAGGTCGCCAAGAAGATGGGCGCCGGCGGTTCCATGGCGGGTGGCCTTCCCTATTCGCTCAAAGCTTCGAACAATCACTACTGGCGGATGCTGCAGCAGAACTGCGTTTCCTCGACGGCCTGGTTCGTCATCGCCGCCGCGGCCTGGAATCCTTTCCAGGCAATGGAACTCGATCCGACCGACCGCGCGGCGACGCCGGAACCCGACATTACGGCGGGTCAATACCCGAACGTGGTCAGCGTCAGCCTCACAACCACCACCCCGGGGGCCATCATCCGCTACACGACCGACGGAACGCTTCCCGGCGAATCATCTCCTGTTTATACCGACCCGATCGACGTCGAAAGCGACATGACGATCCGGGCCATCGCCTTTGCGGATGGGTATCGCGTCTCGAAACCAGGAGAATGGAGCTATCTCATCGACAGCCAGGCCCGTCAGCCGGAATTCAATCTTGCCTCGGGAACCTATGCCGGAACGCAGACGATTGCAATCGTCTCCGCCACCGATGGCGCTGAAATCCGCTATACGGTCGACGGCACGCTGCCGACCGCGACTTCAACGCTGTATGATGGTCCGTTTACCGTTTCGGTCGATGCGGTCATCACCGCCGTCTGTCGCCGTTCGGATCTTGATGCCTCCGATTATGTCCGCGTCACCTATCAAATCGTCGAACGGACCGCCACTCCCATCTTCTCTTTATCCTCCGGGTCCTATGACGGACTCCAGACAGTGACGATTTCAGCTGTCCCGGACGCGGTCGTCCACTATACCCTGGATGGTACCGAACCGACGCTTGCCTCCCCCATCTGGACCGGTCCGCTCGTCGTTTCCGGCGATCTGACCTTGAAAGCCGCTGCGATCACTTCCGGCTTCGGTCTTTCCGAAATCGTAACTGCGGAATACAGCGTCAACGTTTCCGGATTACCCTATTCGTGGACGGAAACGGAACATTCAGCGACCGTAGCATATCTCGAAGACTTCGTTTACGTCGACATTCATTATCTTGTCAACGGCGGCGGTCAACAGAACGTGCGGATGGTCGTCAACAGCGACACTGGTCATCCCGAAATCGTCATCTCCGGGTTAACTGCGGGCTACATCGTGACCTTCTGGTTCACCGTCATGGTCGCCGAACAAAGCGACACCCCCCATTACGCAATCACATTCGGGGAAACCATCCCCGTTTCCGGTACGGTCGCGACCCCGGTCGCCAACATGCCGGCCGGGACCTATGAGGATATCCTGACGGTACTGCTGTCTTCGACGACGGAAGGTGCCGAAATCCGCTATCTGATCAATGGCGATGTTTCAGCCGGATACTTCGTTTATACCGAGGGTGTCGTCTTCAGCGAAAGTGCGACGCTTACGTTTTACGCAGCCAAGGAAGGCATGGCCGATTCGGCTTCGGTTACGATCGAATACGTGGTCAACATCGAACCGGAACCCGCCGGTGATCCGTTCGAACTCATCGCCAACGATCCCGAGGAACCCGATCCCGATCCCGACCCAGACCCGGATCCCGACCCGGATCCCGATCCTGACCCGGATCCCGATCCGGAAATCGAACCTGATCCGGAACCGGAAACGCTCAGTCTGACGGCGAAGATCCTGATCGCCGTCGGGTCCGCCGTCACCGCCGCGGCTGGCGGCTTCTCGCTTTGGTTTTTTGTCATCCGCAAATTGAAACCGCGGATCTAGGCGCTTTATGAGACTCTTTGTGGCAGTAGGCCTCGACGATATCGCCAAAAAGGCCGTGATGGCGCGCTGTCAACAACTGCGGTCGAAAACGCCCGGTGGCCATTTTACGACGGAAACGAACCTGCATTTGACGCTTGCCTTTCTCGGTGAGACCAAACCTGCGGAACTGCCGGCGCTGGAACAGGCATTGGCTACAGTCCGGTTCACCGCCTTCCCCATGACGCTGAAAGGTCTGGGTCGGTTTGCGTCGGGAACAAAATCAATTCTGTATATGCCGGCTGATGGCAGCGAAGGGCTCCCGGCTTTGGCCTGCGGCGTCCGATCGGCATTGCATGGGGCAGGCATCCGTTTTGATGGAAAGCCGTTTGTCGCCCATCTGACGCTCGCCCGCGAAATCGTCATCGCCGATGCGGATCTCGCGGCGGTGGCGGACAGCCCGCCGATCACGACGATCGTCCGTTCCTTCCGATTGATGGAATCGCTTCGCGAGACCGGGGTCCTCGTTTACCGGAATCGCCGTGAATTTCGCGCTGACATTGACAACGAATGAAATTTTTTATGAATGGTGTGCGATTTTACTCGACAAAAGTCAAAAAAATGATATCATATTTTATGGACACGCTGGTATAGCGCGTCCTCAGAATTGGGCCATGGCCAAGCGGTAAGGCATTGGACTCTGACTCCAAGATCGATAGTTCGATTCTATCTGGCCCAGCCAAGTCAATCATCAGTCGGGAATGAAAAGTTCCCGACTTTTCTATTCTATTTGAACGGCAATTTGATATAATGGGAACAGGAAGGAAGCGGGAACATGCGGGAAATCGAAGCCAAGACGCTTATCCTCGGACCCTATCACAACTACAACGTGTACCGCGGCTGTACCCATGGCTGCATTTATTGCGATTCCCGCAGCCTCTGTTATGAAATCGCTCTGCCGTTTGAGGACATCATCGTCAAGATCAATGCCCCCCAGTTGGCCGAAAAGGAACTGGCGACGAGAAGGAAGAAGATCGTCGCGCGTTCCGGATCGATGTGCGATCCGTACATGCCGATCGAAAGGGAGCGCCGGCTATCCCGCCAGATTCTCGAGATCATCCTCAAATACGGCCATGGCGCGGCGTTTCTGACCAAAAACGTTCTGGCGCTCCGCGACATTGATCTGATGGAAAAACTCGCGCGGCAGTCGTGTGCCGTCGCCTGCTTTACGATCACGACGACCGATGACCGGCTCGCTCAGCAGATCGAACCGCAGGCGAGCCCGCCCTCCGAGCGGCTGGCGGCTTTGCGGGCATTCGCCGACCGTGGCATCACGA
>CAZFHR010000200.1:0-3200 GCA_964519115.1 uncultured Candidatus Izemoplasmatales bacterium | reverse complement strand
GGCGAGGAACCACGCTTCCGTCACGGCGGCCGCGGCGATCGCGGTACCGTCGCTTGGCGTCAGGGCGGTGATGATGCCGCCGGTTGCCGTATATCGGAAGAGCGCATTTTCAGTGACGTAGAAATTGTCAGTACCGGTGACGAGGCAACCGGAAACCACGTTGCCGACGATGAACGCGACTTTCGTGCTCGTCGTCGACGACAACAGGACGATGTTGCTTGCGAAGACGTGGTCGGCCGTCACGATGGAAGTGGCGACGCTGGTGCCGAGAATGATGCCGATGTTCTTGGGGGAAGTGAGCGAGCCCTTGGCGACGAGCTGACTGACCAGGAGGGTGATGCCGCCGGCATTGTCGCGGCCCATGATGACGCCGGCCGCCTGATTCGTTGAAACGATCTTCGAATCAAAGTAGACATTGGCGACATCGATTGTGACGGTTTTACGGCTGGAACCGATGAGGCCGCCGATGTAGGCATAGCCTTCGACCCAATGGGAGGCATCGTTGATGACAATGATGTTGCGGATCAGAATCGTGGTGGCGCCGGTGGCGGAATCGTTGATGATGTCGCCGAAGAGGAGACCGGCGTACGACCCGCCATGGATGACGGAGACGTTCGTGAACTTGATGTTTTCAAACGTGACGCCACCCTGGGCGAAGGCGCTGATGAAGGCGCAGGCTTCGCCGGTGCCGCCGCCGCGATGGATCGAGTCGGCGAAATTGACGTTTCTGACAATCGCGCCGGTCGCGAGTTCCTTGAATAGGAAGCCCATCTTGTTGCCCGACGCGGTGAAGTCGACGTTGCGGATCGTATGACCCTGGCCGTCGAAGGTGCCGGCGAAGACCTTCTTGCCGCCGGTGAGGGTGATGCCCGACATGTCGATGTCGGCTGTGAGATAGAACGTGCCGGTCAATGGACAGTTGACGATGAAGACGACGAGTTCTTCCGCCGTATCGATCATCGTGTCAAGCCAGAGCACATAAAGCGTAAGATCAGCGGATGGAACCGTGTTGACCGCGAAATTCCACGCGATCGTGCAGGCGGGGTCGGTATACCAGCCGATGAAGATGTTTTCTGCTTTCGCGACGGTGGGTGCAAGGAGCGAAGATCCATAAGCGATGTCGATGATCGGGTCGATCGCCGTGCCACCGTTCGTTTCGAACGTCACGTCATACAGGTTGATGGTGAACTTGGCGAAGATGGTCAGATCGGAAACAACGACATCCACCGCAAAGGACCAGGCGGCGGTGAATTCCGCATCGGTGAACCAACCATTAAACGTATAGCCTTCGAGGACCGGGTCCACGGGAGCGACGAGCAGGGTGCCGTGCTCGACATCGGCGATCGGATCGAGCGTGGCGGCTGGTCCCATGTTGAATGTCACGTCATAGAGGTTGATCGTCCAGCTGGCGTAGAGAATCGTATCGGTGCTGACGACATCGGTATCAAAGACCCACTCGGTGAGCAGTTCCGCTTCCTTGAACCAGCCAAGGAACGTGTAACCTTCCTTCACCGGGACGGTTGGCGCCGCGATGGCAGAACCGCCAGTGATTTCGACGAACATCGCGACTGACGATCCACCGTTGGTCACGAAAGACACGGTGAAGCCGGCGAAGTTCCGCCAGAGCGAATTGTCTGAATACCGGAAGAATGTCTGATCAAATACGCTGCCGGTGAACCACAGTTCGGTGATGTCCGCCGTCAGCATGCCAGCGCCCACGGTAGGCGTCTTGGTGGCACTCTGAGCGGCGTTTGTATAGAAGAACACGGTTTGTGAATCATAGAACAGATTGGTCACGGTGACGATGGTCGCCGCATACGTTTTTCCGAGCACCATGTCGATCGCGGTCGTTCCCGATGTCAGGACGCATTCGGAGAGTAGCATGCCATCGATGTTGATGGCGACGGCGACGTCGGTGATGCTGGTGCCGGCGACGGCGCCGACGTTCTTGGCGGAATCAAGCTGTCCCTTAAGGACGAAATCGCTGATGTTGATGACGATACCGGCGGCGTTGATGCGGCCGACGATGCCACCGACGTTCTGCGATCCGCCGTTGATCTCGCTGTCGATATAGACGTTGGTGATGTCGACGGTGATGCCGTGGTTGATGCGGCCGATCAGCCCGCCGCAGTACGAACCGGCTTCGATCCGGTGCGTCTCATCATTGATGATGGTGATATCGTTGATGGTGATCGCGCCGACAGAACTGCTCGTGTCACCGAACAGGAGGCCGTTATAACTGCCCGCATGGATGCTCGACACGTTCAGGAAGCGGATGTTATCAAAGGTGACGCCGGCTTGCGCATAGGCGGTGATGAACGCGCAGGCTTCGCCGGTGCCGCCACCGCGGTAGACGGAATCGGCGAAATTGATGTTGCGGATCGCCGCGCCGCTCGCCATCGTTTTGAACATAAAGCCGATTTTATTGACGGTCCCGTTGATGACAGCGTTCTTGACGGTGAAGCCCTGGCCGTCGATCGTTCCGGAGAACGTCAGCAGGCCGCCCGTCAGAATCACGCCGGCCAGATCGATGTCGGCTGTCAGGATGAAATCGGCGTCAGGGGCATAGGTGATCAGGTCGACGAATTCCGCCGGCGTGCCGATGGACTGATGGATCCAGCGGGCATACAGCGAAACATCGCTGTCGGGCATCGTGCTGACCCCGAAGGACCATGCCGTCGTGAATGCCGCGTCTGCAAACCAGCCGACGAGGATGTAATCCGCCTTGGCGATCACCGGTTCGGTGATGATGGTACCGAAACTCACGCCGATCAGCGAATCGATCACGGTTCCGCCATCGGTCATGAAGACGACATCATGGACATTGATCGTCCATTTGGCATACAGAATGGTATCACCGGCGAGAACATCGGTCGTGAAGACCCAAGCGTTTTCCAGCGCCAGTTCCTTGTACCAGCCCGCGAAGGTATAGCCGACTTTGATCGGCGCTGCCGGTTCAGTGAGCAGCGAACCGTAAGGAACATCAGCGAGGGCAGCGGTTTCGGAGCCGCCATCGACGCTGAAGCTGACGCCATAAAGGTTGACGATCCATTTGGCGAAAAGGGTCGTATTGGCAGAAACGACATCGGTTTCAAAGACCCAAATATTCGTCAATGCGATTTCCTTATACCAGCCGCCAAAGGCATATCCTTCTTTGGTCGGTGCTTCCGGAGCGGCGATCGTGCTGCCGCTTTCGATAT
>CAZFHR010000199.1:0-3220 GCA_964519115.1 uncultured Candidatus Izemoplasmatales bacterium | reverse complement strand
GCATCTGCTTCGCAACGAAGAGCAGAACGGCTCGAAATATTTCCGCAGTTCGTTCCGGATCCGGGAAAATCAGGAGATCCGGATCGTCCGCGATGGCGACGCCATCCCGTTCGGACCCGCTTCGATCCGCGTCATCCATACTCCGGGACATACCGCCGGCAGCGTCTGCTATGGGACGCAGGACGCTCTTTTTTCCGGCGACACCCTGTTTCACGGCGATCTCGGCCGGACGGATCTGGATACCGGTTCGCCGCGGCAGATGGCCGAATCGGTCCGCAAACTGTTCGCGGCCGTTTCCGATCGCGTCGTTGTCTATCCGGGTCATGAAGAAGCCACCGACATCGGCACGGAACGCCACCATAACCGGGATGTCATGGCCTATTTGAAGCCGCGCGGTTGATTTGTGCGGTGCGTATGTCATGTTTTTATGCTTTTGCTATACTCATAAGCCATTAGTGTTGATATAATGTTGTTGGAAGTATATTCATACTTTGCATGATAGGGTGATCGGTATGTGGGAACTTTTAGGTGGATTATTAAGCAATACGATCCTTCTCTTTGCTTTAGTATTCATCTATGGCGTCATCAATTTCTGGTCGACGAAAACGAAGATCGGCATGCAGATTCTGATCGGTGTCATGACCGCCGGCATTGCCGTCCTCATCATCATGAACCCCTGGCAGGTCGAGGAAGGCCTAATCTATGATACACGGTCGGTACTGCTTTTAGTGACCGCCGCCTTTTTCGGGGTCATCCCGGCCGTCATTGCCGGGATTGCAGCGGCGGCGTATCGGGTTTTCGTCATCGGCGGTATCGGTATGTATGCCGGCGCCCTGACGGTTCTCGTTTCCGTCGGCATGGGCTTGCTATGGCGTCGTTTCCGGAAAAACCGGACCGACATCCATTATTACCTGGAATTCCTGGTGCTCGGCTTTCTCACTCACATCCTCGTCGTCGCCTGCCAGCTGGCCATTCCCTGGCCGCGGGCCTTCGAAGCCATCGGCAATATCGCCCTGCCGTTCCTGGTGTTCTATCCGATGATCACCGGAGTACTGGCTATCGCCCTGCACAATCAGGAACTGCGGGTCCACCAGGCGCTGACGATCCGCAACGATGCCATCATCCTGAAGACGGCGATCGACAGCCCGAAGAACATGGCGATCGTGGTCGTCGACCGCGACATGCGGTATCTTTCCTTCAACAGCTTCCACGCCAAGAGTTTCCAAAGACTTTACGGAACCAATCCGCAGCTTGGAATCTCTATCCTTGATTGCGTGTCGGATGAAAAAAAGCGTGAACTTCTGAAACAGAATCTCGAACGCACGCTTGCCGGCGATGCGTTTCAGAAACCCCACACTTATCTGGATGGGACGGAGGCGTTTGAATCGAATTATGCGCCGATCATCGACGATAACGGCCATGTGACCGGCGCCACCATCTTTACCCAGAATATCACCGAACGGCAGAAGAAGGATCAGGCGATCCTTCATCTCAGCTATCATGACGTTTTGACCGGCCTTCTGAACCGGCGGGCGTATTCCGAAGAACTGAAACGGCCGGCCGTGGAACGGAACTATCCGATCACCGTCGTCATGGCCGACATCAACGGCCTTAAGATCACCAATGACGCCTTCGGCCATTTCGCCGGCGATGAGCTGCTCCTCACGGTATCAGCGCTGTTCAAGAAGCATTGCCGCCCCCAGGATCAGATCTATCGGATCGGCGGCGACGAATTCGTCCTCTTCCTGCCCGGGACCAACCGGGTCGCCGCCGAGGCGATCATCGACGGAATCAAAGCGGAAATGGAAAGCACGGTTCTTTACGGCTTGACGATGTCGGTATCCTTTGGACTCGACACCGACATTGACGGTGCCGACCTGACCGATTCGGTCAAGGGCGCCGAGATCGAAATGTACAACCAGAAATTGTTCGAACTTTCTTCGAACCGCGCCGAAGCGATCAAGACGATTCTGAAGACCCTGAATCTCAAGAATCCCCGGGAAGACGTCCATTCCCGCCGGGTGAGCGAGTTCTGCGGCATGATCGGCGAACTCCTCGGCATGCGCCGGGAACAGATCGGCGTTCTGAAAATGATCGGAAATCTCCACGACATCGGGAAAATCGCGATCGAGGAATCGCTTTTAAACAAGCCATCGGCCCTGACCCCGGAAGAGTGGAAAACGATCCGCCGCCATCCCGAGATCGGCTTCCGGATTCTATCCACCTCCAACGAATACGCCGACATCGCCGAAGACATCCTCGCCCATCATGAACGCTGGGATGGCAAGGGTTATCCCAAGGGTTTGCGGGGAGAACAGATTCCGATCCGCGCCCGCATCATCGCCGTCGCCGACGCCTTTGAGGCGATGACCGCCACTCGACCCTATCGCGAGGCTGTCTGCGAGGAAGAGGCGCTGGCCGAGATCGAACGGTGCGCTGGCACCCAGTTCGATCCGGAGATCGCGCAGATCTTCGTGGCCGAATACCGTCGGAGGATCCAATGATTTCGTCCCATAGAACAAAAAATCGCCTGCAGAAGGCGATTTTTTTTAGGTTATCTGTCGTCAATGGCCGACGATGAAGACGACGCCTGTGATGATGAGGATGAAGACGACGCAGATGACTGTATAGATCTTGAGGTAGTCCCGGACTTGGTCGGGGAATTCCCGAAGCACGAACTTGAGGGTGATGAGCGAGGCGAGCGAACCGATGACGGTTCCCATCGCGCCGACGTTGACGCCCTGGAGGAGCGGACCCCAGAACGCGGCGTTCGTGAAGGTCGAAAGCAGGATTGCGGCGGGAACGTTGGAGATGAACTGGCTTGTGATGAGGCCGGTGAAATAGACGGAAGCGTTGGAATTCAGGAGCGTGCCGATGAAATCCTTGATGCCGGTGAGCTGGCTCATGTTGCCGGTGAAGACGAAGAACGCGGTGAACGTGAGCAGCAACTGGTAGTCGACCTTCTTGAGAAGATGGCGGCAGAACGGCAGCGTCAGAACCACCGTGATCAGGATCGTGACGTAATCCGGCAGCACGCGCAGAACGCAGAGCAGGGCATTGACGAAAATCGCCGCGTACAGGAGCAATCGTTTCAGTTCGACTTTCGGCGACACCGTGATCGGGTGGCAGGGAACGTTGGGCACGAGGGCGAGCGTCGATACCACGAGCAGGAGAAACCCGGTGATCGTAATCGGGGCCATCATCTTGATGAAGGCGCCGA
>CAZFHR010000198.1:0-3226 GCA_964519115.1 uncultured Candidatus Izemoplasmatales bacterium | reverse complement strand
AAACAGAAAGACGAACGGCGCCGACAGCATCGCGACCGTCATCGCAATCACGAGTGCCCGGATGCCGATTTTATCGAACAGGGAGCCAAACAGAAGGGCGCTCAGGGCATCGACGCCCATCGCGACGGCATAGAGGAGCGGAATGTAGACGACTTCGATCCGATCGGTGAGGTCGAGATGATAGGCGATGACCGGATAATCGATGAACCCGAGAGCGATGAAACTGATGGCGACCATGTAGAGGATGAACTGCGGATTGCCACGGAATCCTCTTTCGATCGTTTTGGTTTCGAATTCATCCGGGTGCGGATAATGCATCTTGGCGATCACGAGCAGGATGAGCGTCAGGACCGCCGTGATTCCGAGCAGTCCGAATGCCAGCTGATGGGCGGACAGTTCGCTGCCTTGGGCGGTGCCAAGAACGATGAAGACGAGCATCGGACCAAGAAAAGCGCCGAGCTGATCGAGCGCTTCCTGGATGGCGAACGCCTTGCCGGCGCCAAGATGGGGGCTGGTAAAGGAAGTGAGCGCACTCTTTGCCGGCGCACGGATCGCCTTGCCGACGCGTTCGAGGAGGATCAGGACGATCGCGACCTGCCAGATTGATGCATCGACGAAGGCAAGAAGCGGAATGACGAGCAGGTTGATCGCATAGCCGAGGATCATCATCAGCCAGTATTTCCCGGTCTTGTCGGCGATGATGCCGGTCGGGATGCGCAGCGCCTGGCCGATGAATTCACCGAACCCGGAAGTGAAAGCGACCGCAAACGCCGAAGCGCCGATCAGTCCGAGGAATGTGCCGTAGATGCTTCGTGCCCCTTCATGGGTGAAGTCTGATAGGAGACTAATGAATCCCAGGAACAGCAAAAAAAGAAAGGCGTTGCGTTGCATTGAGCGTTTCGGTTTCATGCGGATCCTTCTTTCTTTGAAACTGGTGAAGTCATAAATCGAATCTAGGTCTATTCGGCATTTGCGGCTTCAGGCGAGGGGGGGATTGTCATCGTCATTGCCGGCATCCGGAACGGGCGGTGCGGGACGGCGGTATCCGAGAAAATGCGGATATTTCGGAATCAACGGAAAACTGGCGAAAAATCCGACCACGAACCCGCCGAGATGGCCGTAGACACTGATGCTCGGGACAAGAAAGGTGATCGCCAGATTCAGGATCATCATCGTCCGGATCGAACGGTTCGAAGCCGGGGTGAACCAGTTCTTCCGCCGGAACGTGATGTACAGCATGCCGGCCATGATCCCGAACAGGGCGCCGCTGGCGCCGATCGTCACTTCATATGGCGCACCGAAAAGAACGATGGCAAGGCTGCCGCCAAGACCGGACAGAAGATAGAGGGCAAAGTATCGGAAGGAGCCGATGCCCCGTTCCATCGCCATCCCCAGGTAATAGAGTGCCATCATGTTCATGACGAAATGGAGCCAGCCGCCATGCAGGAACATCGAGGACAGAATCCGGAAATATTCTCCGCCCGCGACGAAGGCGGGGACCATGGCGCCGAGCCGGACCAAATTCTCGATTTCAAATCCACCCGTAGAGATCGTTATGATGAACATGATGAGATTGATGGCAATCAGACCGGTCGTCATCGGTGTTGTACGGATCATCGTTTTCAGACGGTACCAGAAATTGTACATCGATTATTCTCCCATATGGATCATCGGCCGAAAGGATGCATTCTGCAGCCGACACTCCGGATTTCGCTACTATTATACTCCAAACCTGGTCAAAAAGACAAATCAGGCGACTTATTTCGCTTCTTCTTGATATAATGAGGGTGTCGGCCCCCGAGCCGACAGCCATCGAGGAGGATTCTACCCATGATCAAAGGCATCGCCCATCTCGCTTTTCAGGTTTCGGACATGGATCTAGCGGTCCGCTTTTATGAAGACGGCCTTGGTTTCAAAAGAAAATTCGTGCTTAACGATGACGCCGGCAAGCCTTGGATCGTCTATCTGCAGGTGAGCGACGACCAATTCCTCGAGTTGTTTTTCGCCCATGAACCGCTTGTCCGCAGCCCGGGTATCACCGGGTATCAGCATCTTTGCATTGAAGTGAACGACATTGGCAAGGTCGCGGCCGACCTGATTGCGAAAGGCATCGCGATCGATCATCCCATCACCCTTGGACTCGACCACAACAATCAATGCTGGATCCACGATCCGGACGGCAATCGGATCGAACTGATGGAATATGGCCCGGACGCGTTGCAACTGAACTGATGCCCACAGGATTGGCCTTGAACGTTCCTTATTGGTGATCCGGAACGCGCTCCAAGCCAAAAGAAAATGACATGATGACCCCGTCCGGAAATGCGGAGGAGAATCATGTCATTTTTTTGTAAGGCTTTGACGCCCTGTTGAATCAATAGGTTTTTTTTGGCTTGTGACCGCTGTTGGCAACGGGGGCGTTCGCAGGCGTACCCGCCGCAGCGGCGACGGGTTTTTTGTTTGACTCTTGGGCTTTCTTCTTTTTCTGGCTTTTGTCGTTGTGATGCTTGTCGTTCTTATCCATCGCAATCCCTCCTTTTTCCGAGTTTTTGGCTAGATCGTTGCATTTTCATCGTAATTTTTGCATCCTTAACTATTATATCGCATTTGTCGTGGTTTGGACAGGGGAAGCCAGCGAAGTTTCATGTCAATTTGATTTTGAATGGAATGGCAGGCGTGCCATAGCTGCTTGCAAGGTTGGCGGCCTCGTTGCGGGAGAGATAGCCATAGGCGAAATAGGCCACCTGGGAGATATCGATTCCGGTGATGCGGATTCGGTTCTGATCGAGAATGATGCCCGTCACGTTCTGGCGGATGCCGTTATTCAAAAACACTTCCAGGGTGGTGATGCCAAGTTGGGTATCCTTGATCAGTTTGAGACCGCGGGCGACATGGGCAAACGTGATCGTGATGGAATCGGCATCATACTCGAAGCTTTCGACCATCGGTGCGAGAAAATCGACGGCACCCCAATAGAACTGGGTATAGGCGGCTTTGCCCGCGCGTTCGCCTACCGGAATCTTGGTGGTCGGATGGATCGGGTCCTTCCAGGGGAATTGCGTCAAAGCCACGTCCCATTTCAGACTGACGTCATAGATCGGGACGAGTACCGTCGAAGCGGCATAGCGTTCCATCCGGACGATGTCAAACTGCGCCTGGCGATGGAAGGCAAAGGCCTGATAGGAATAATTCTGGGTTGACGGTCCCGCCAGAGGATCCATGCCAT
>CAZFHR010000197.1:0-3233 GCA_964519115.1 uncultured Candidatus Izemoplasmatales bacterium | reverse complement strand
CGGTCAACTGGGGCAAGACACCGCAGGATGCCTTGAAATGGGTCGAAGAGGACATGACGAAAGTCTTCCCGCTCGGGATTTTCAAAGATGCGGGGGTGCCGATCCATGAATGACGCCGTCAATATCCGCGTCGCCGGGTTCGGTGGCCAGGGCGTCATGATGTTTGGCCAGATGCTCGCCTACTCCGCCACCGAAGAAGAACTCTATACCCTCTGGGTTCCGTCCTATGGACCCGAAACCCGCGGCGGCACGGCCAACTGTTCGGTCATCGTCTCCAAGAAGCCGATCAATTCGCCGGTGTTTCAGAAAGCCGATCGGCTCATCGCCTTCAATCTGCCATCACTCACGAAGTTCAAGAACCGCGTCGTCAAGAACGGCCTCATCCTCTATAATTCCTCTTTAATTAAGGAAGAAGTCGCCGTCCCCGATGTCCGCGTCATCGCCGTTCCGGCCAATGACATCGCCCTGAGTCTCGGAAACATCCAGGTGGCGAACATGGTCATGCTCGGTGCCTTCCTCGAAGCCATCGAAATGTTCAAGCCGGAAACGATCGAAAAGATCCTTGCCAAATTCCTCGGCGAACGCAAAGCCCACCTGATGTCGATCAACCGCGACGCCATCGCCGCGGGACACGCACTCGTGGCTGAGGGTCGCCATGCTTAGAAAAGTCTCCGATCTATTCCTGAAAACCTCCGGAACCGGTCCCAAACGGCTCGTGGTCGTCGCTGCTCACGACGAATACGTGATCGACGCCGTCACGATGGCGGCAAACCGGGGCCTCATCATTCCGATCCTGATCGGCCGTCTCGCCGTCATCGCCGAACTCGCCTGCCGTTTCAAAACGCCGAAACCGTTTGAAATCATCGATGAGCCGGATGATGAACTCGCCGTCCGGAAAGGCATCGACCTGATCAATTCCGGGCAGGCCGACATCCTGATGAAAGGCCTCGTCGATACCAAGATCCTGCTCAAGGGTGTCGTCAACAGTGACTGGGGTATCAAGGATGCGAAACTGCTTTCCCACGTCGGCATGGTTTCCGTTCCACTCGTCGATCGCGTGCTTTTCGCCACCGACGGTGCCATGAACATCAATCCGACGGTTGAAGAAAAAATGCTCTTGATCGAAAACGCGGTGAAACTCGCCAAAGCCCTCGGATATGAAAATCCGAAGGTCGGATTGGTTTCCGCCGTCGAGAAGGTCAATCCCAAAATCCAATCGACGGTCGACGCCGATGCGGTCAAGAACGCCTTTGCCCTCCGGGGCGACGCGTCCTTTGCGATCGACGGACCGTTTGCCCTCGACAATCTCGTTTCCGCTGAATCGGTGAAGCACAAAGGTCTGACGGGGCCGGTCGCCGGCGCCGCCGACATCCTCGTGTTCCCGAACCTCGACGGCGGCAACATCTTTTACAAGACAGCGGTCTTTCTTGCCGGGGCGGACGCCGCCGGACTCGTGATCGGAGCCAAGGTGCCGATCGTGCTTACGAGCCGTGCCGACGCGCCGGAAACGAAACTCAATTCGATCGCACTGGCGGTGGTATACGGCAATGGACTATCTGATACTCGTCATTAATCCCGGATCGACCTCGACGAAGGTCGCGATCTTCATCAACGACAAGCTGATTCAGGAGCACGTCCTGAAGCACGACGCGGAAGCATTAAAACAGTTTCCGACCGTGACCCACCAGAAAGACTTCCGCAAGCAGATCATTCTTGATTTTTTGGCAGAACACCGCTATTCCCCGGAAAACATCGACGTGTTCGTCGGTCGCGGCGGAATGCTGAAACCGCTGAAGAACAGCGGCACGTATCTCGTCACGAAACAGATGGTCGACGATCTCACGGTCGGCCGCTACGGTTTCCATGCCTCCAATCTGGGGGCGATGATCGCCTATGAACTCGCCGAGCCGCTGAACCGGCCGGCCTACATCGTCAACCCCGTCTCGATCGACGAGATGGAAGACATCGCCCGCGTATCGGGCGTCAACGGCATCGAACGATCCAGTATTTTCCACGCCCTCAACCACAAGGCGATCGGCAAGCGCCACGCCCGGGTGATCGGTCGCGACTATGAGGACCTTTCGATGATCGTCTGCCATCTCGGCGGCGGCATATCCGTCGGCTGGCATAACCACGGCCGCGTCGTCGATGTCAACAACGCGTTCGGCGGCACCGGGCCTTTCAGCCCCGAACGCGCCGGAACGGTTCCGACCTATCCGCTGGTCGACGTCTGCTTTTCTGGCAAGGCATCGGTGTCCGAAGTCAAACGGATGCTTGCCGGCCAAGGTGGTCTGGTGTCGTATCTTGGCACGTCGAACGCGCTCGAGATCAAACGCCGGATTGACAATGGCGACGAAAGCGCGAAGTTTTACTTCGAAGCCATGGCCTATCAGGTCGTCAAGGAAATCGGATCACTCTACTTTGTCGCCGGTGGCAAGATCGACGCCATCCTCCTGACGGGCGGACTTGCCTACAATCAGATTTTCATCGACATGATCAAGGCTCGGATCAATCCGATCTTTCCGATCACTGTGTACCCCGGCGAAGATGAGATGCGCGCGCTTGCGGAAGGAACGCTCCGCGTCCTCACCAAACAGGAAAAGCTTCAGGTCTACCGTTAGCCAGCTCCAAGAGAGGACGTTTCGTCCTCTTTTTCTTTTTCCGGGTCGGTAAGCAGATGGAATGGGGCCAAAATGCGGTATAATGGAAACGATCCCTTACGCGATCGGAGGCGATGTCATGACCGGACTACAACCCAAAGAACCGACGGCCTTCGCTTGCGCCGGCAAGAAGGCCTCGCGTGTGCGTTTCGCCACCTTCAACCTGCGCATCGACCTTGAAAGTGATGGTCGTTATCGCTGGCGATACCGTCTGCCGGAAATCATCGCATGGATGAAAAAACAGCTGTTCGGCATCCTCTGCGTCCAGGAACCGTCACCGGCGATGCTTTCAGATCTGCTTGCGGCAATGCCCCGATACCGTTCTGTCGGCGTTGCCCGCGATGCCCGCGGCGAAGCCACCCCGATCCTCTACGATGCGGATGCCCTGATACTTCTTGACACGGAGACAATCTGGCTGACTAATACGCCGGAACGGGAGTCGACCCTACCGGGCAGCTACTTCCCCCGCATCGCGACCTTTGCCCGGTTCCAAATGCCGGACGGCGGGGTTTTTCAGGTCGTGAACACCCATCTCGATTATGCCGGGCCGAATGTCCGCAACCGCCAGGCAAA
>CAZFHR010000196.1:0-3290 GCA_964519115.1 uncultured Candidatus Izemoplasmatales bacterium | reverse complement strand
ACGGGAATCGCGACATTAGCGACGTTGTCGGTGGTCGACATTTCCATCGAGAAGGTGCCCGCTACGGTTGCGTTGACATCGAACTCAACCCGATAGGTATGTCCCGGGATGACATTGAGGAGTGCGTCGATCGGACGGTAACAGAACTGGATCGACCAGAGATGGTCGCCCACACCGTGATTGGTCGCATCGTCGATGATCGTGACGACGACGGCGCCATCCGTGACAACGAACGTCGCGTCGATGGCCTTGGTCCAGCTGCTTTCGCCGACCGTGGTCCAGGAGGTCCAGCCGGAGCCTTCGACGTTGACGCCGAAGCCTTCCGCGCTGAAGTCGCCATTTTGGATGCCATCGGCGATTTCATCAAAACCAAGTACAACTTCTTCAGACATGAGGAAATTGTCAAATGTGAGAGTTGCCGGGCCGTATTGGCCGAGGCAGGCGGTGAGTTTGAAGTTGGCTTCGTACGCGACGTATTCGACGACGACATGGTTCGCGCCGACGACGAGCGTCACGGGAATCGCGACGTTGGCGACGTTGTCGGTGGTCGACATTTCCATCGAGAACGTTCCGGCGACCGAGGCGTTCACATCGAATTCAACCCGATAAGTATGTCCGGGCGTGACGTTAAGGAGCGCGTCCGTCGGACGGTAACAGAACTGGATCGACCAGAGATGGTCGCCTACACCGTGGTTCGTCGCATCGTCGATGATCGTGACGACGACGGCGCCGTCCGTGACCACGAAGGTCGCGTCGATCGCTTTGGTCCAGCTGCTTTCGCCGACCGTGGTCCAGGAGGTCCAGCCGGAGCCTTCGACGTTGACGCCGAAGCCTTCCGCGCTGAAGTCGCCATTTTGGATGCCATCGGCGATTTCATCAAAACCAAGTACAACTTCTTCAGACATGAGGAAATTGTCAAATGTGAGAGTTGCCGGGCCGTATTGGCCGAGGCAGGCGGTGAGTTTGAAGTTGGCTTCGTACGCGACGTATTCGACGACGACATGGTTCGCGCCGACGACGAGCGTCACGGGAATCGCGACGTTGGCGACGTTGTCGGTGGTCGACATTTCCATCGAGAACGTTCCGGCAACCGAGGCATTGACATCGAATTCGATCTTGTAATGTTTGCCGGCTTCGACATTGAGCAGTTCATCGGTCGGACGGTAGCAGAATTGGATTGACCAGAGATGGTCGCCTACACCGTGATTCGTGGCGTCGTCGATGATTGTGACGACGACCGCACCGTCCGTGACCACGAAGGTCGCGTCGATCGCTTTGGTCCAGCTGCTTTCGCCAACTGTAGTCCAAGAAGTCCAGCCGGAGCCTTCGACGTTGACGCCGAAACCTTCCGCGTTGAAGTCGCCGTTCTGGATGCCGTTTTCAACCGGCCAGTAATCGATTTCGTCGATCGGTTCGACCGGTTCCGGTACGATCGGTTCGGACAACTTGAAGTTGTCGAAGACGAGCGTTGACGGCGCCGTGAGTCCGAGCATGACGAACAGTTTGAACCGCGCCTGAGTGGCGACGTAGTAGATGGTGACATGGTTGTCACCGACGACGAGCGGAACGGTGATGTCCTTGTTCAGGGAGTTGTCATCGTACTTGAGCTCGACGCAGATGGTCGTCGCGGTGTCGGAATTGACATCGAATTCGACCTTGTAGACGGCACCGACAGTGAGCGTCGCGCCGACATGGTTGTATTGAATCTGCTGCGCCCAGACCTCGCCGCCCGTTTGGGTGGTGACGGAAGTCATGACGCCGCCGGCGATGGTCGTCGTGCCGATGTAGTTCGGTAGCGCCCATGCATCCGGAATGCCTTGCGTCGACCAGTAGGCCCAGCCATCGGCATCGGCACCAGCGAACGTCTGATCAATCGCGAAGTCGCCATTGTCGAAATAGCCAGCAACTTCCTGGACAGGACGCGAAACGGTGAAGCTGTCAAACGCAAACGTTCCTTCTTCAATCGTTTCGCCGGCGAAAGTGCCGAGATTGATCTGCAGGTTGAACGTATTGGCGCCGGCCGTGAACGGAACCTCTACGAGGTTGTATCCGGCGACGAGATCGACGTTGAAGTCAGAGTAGGCAGCGTTGAACGTGCCGTCCTTTACCTGAACGTTGATGCGACGGGCGACTTCGGCGTAAACCTTGAAGCTGAGGAGATAATCCACGCCGATGACGAGGGCGCCGCCCTGATACTTGAGCTGGGTGCTCCAGAATTCACTGCCGCAGGCTTCGAGATCGACGACAACCTGTCCACCCGTGTAGGTGGCGGCGACGATCGGGTATTCCGCCCAGCTGAACCAGCCGGTGGCGGCGATGCCGTGCCAGAGATAGAACGTGTTCTTCGGAATTTCGACGACGACTGAAGTTTCCCAGTTCGTGCCGAGATCGAGGGATTCGACGCCGAGGGCGGCAGCATTGACGTTCGCGATGGTGCCGAACACGTTGCCGATGATCGCGCCTTCATCGATCGGTTCTTCCGGTTCGACCGCACCTTCTTGCTCCCACAGTTTGAAGTTGGTGAGCGTGAAGGTTCCGGTTTGGACCAGATCGCCGTAGTTGCCGAATTGGATCTTGGTGAAGAAGTAATCATAGAGCGAGACGAATTCGAGAACGATTTCGTTGTCGCCAGCTATCAGACTGTACGACTGCGAACCCGAACTTGCCAGACTATTCGAGGAACCCGTGACCGAAACAACCATCGTTCTCTCAACGCTTGAATTGATGTTGAACGTGAATTTGTAATAAGCGTCTTTTTTGAGAGCGGTTCCCGCTTTGTTCATGTCATTCCATTGCAGCTGGATGCCGTAATCGTTCGCGGCAGCCGTTACGACGACGACTTCGATGCCGTCTTCGATGATTTCACCGGTCATCAGATTGCCGGAGCTTTGATCCCAATAATAGAATTCGCGGACATAGTCGGCGTCGGTCGTGGTGATGTATTCGATCATCGTGCCGACGGTGACGTCCGAGTTCGTGAAGAAATCGGGAAGTTCGACGTAATCAATGACGATCGGGCCTTCCCACAGGACGAAGTCGGAGAATTCGAGGCGTCCGGCGTTGACGGAAGTCTCAACGACGCCCGTCATGATGTTCATGTGGAGAACCGTCTGGTTGGCCACGAACACCATTTCGTATTCGAACGTGCCTGTCAGAACTTCGATGATGCTGTGCGTATCATCAGCGTACGTGTTATTCGGTGCTTTCGTGACGATGTCGATGTAACGGTCGGCATCGGACGTGAGCGTGAAGGTGATCTTGTAGGTGCGGCCTTTTTCGAGTTCGACGTC
>CAZFHR010000195.1:0-3292 GCA_964519115.1 uncultured Candidatus Izemoplasmatales bacterium | reverse complement strand
TCCAGTCGCCTTCATTGAAGCGTTTGCCTCCGACTTCGAAGTAGCGGCCATCGGCGTTCACGTGCACTTCGCCGGCGCCGGCGACGCAGCAGGTTCCCATGCCGCGGGCGACGACCGCCGCGTGCGAGGTCATGCCACCACGGGACGTAAGGACGCCTTTGGAGATGATCATGCCTTCGATGTCTTCCGGCGAGGTTTCCTGCCGGACGAGGATGAGCGGGCGCTTGTCAAGCTTTGCAAGTTCAGCGGCGCGTTCAGCGGTAAAGACGACACGGCCGGTGGCGGCACCCGGAGATGCGTTCAGGCCAGTGGCGATGACCTTCGCCTTTGCCAGTGAGGTCGGTTCGAACTGCGGGTGGAGAAGCGAATCGAGTTGTTGCGGTTCTACTTTCAGCAAAGCCTGCTTTTCGTCAAGCAAGCCCTGTTCGACGAGTTCGATGGCGATCTTCAGAGCGGCCTGCGCGGTCCGTTTGCCATTGCGCGTCTGGAGCATGAAGAGTTTGCCCTTTTCGATCGTGAATTCCATGTCCTGCATGTCTTTATAATGGTTTTCGAGATCTTTGGCGATCTTGAAAAACTGCTTGTACAGGCCGGGATTGTCTTTTTCGAGTTCGGAGATCGGCTTCGGCGTGCGGATGCCGGCGACGACGTCTTCGCCCTGGGCATTGAAGAGATATTCGCCATAGAGCACGTTTTCGCCCGTCGCGGGGTTGCGGCTGAAGGCGACACCGGTGCCGGAATCTTCACCCATGTTACCAAAAACCATCGCCTGGACACTGACGGCGGTACCCCATTCGTAGGGAATGCCGTTGAGCCGACGGTAGGTGTTCGCCCGGGGATTATCCCAGGAACGGAAAACGGCTTTCACGGCTTCGATCAGCTGGACTTTCGGATCCTGCGGAAAATCGGCGCCTTTGATCGCCTTGTATTTGACTTTGTAGGCCTTTACGATGGCTTTCAGGTCATCGGCACTGAGTTCGGTATCCTGCTTGACGCCTTTTTCATGCTTCTTTTCGTCAAGGATGGCTTCGAAGTTCGCCTTTTCCACTTCCATGACGACATCGGAGAACATCTGGATGAAGCGACGATAGGAATCGTATGCGAAGCGCGGATTGTTCGTCTGTTTCGCCAGGCCTTCGACGGCGATGTCGTTCAAGCCGAGATTGAGGATCGTATCCATCATGCCGGGCATCGAAGCACGGGCGCCTGAGCGCACCGATACGAGGAAGGGGTTGGCGTTGTCGCCAAACGTCTTTCCGGCCTGCTTTTCGATTTTGGCGAGATGGACGAAAATTTCCTTCTCGATCTCTGGGGCAATTTTCTGACCGTCTTCGTAGTACTTGGTGCAGGCTTCGGTCGTGACGGTGAAACCATAGGGGACCGGCATGCCGAGGGTGGTCATTTCCGCCAGATTGGCGCCTTTGCCACCGAGCAGATTGCGCATCGAAGCGGAACCTTCTTGAAATAAATATACGTATTTCGTCATTGTGACATCCTTTCTGAACCTCATTTTTGCCAAGGGTAATTATATCATTTTCAGGCTGAAAAGACAAACATTTTAACACATTTTCATCGGGTTTCATCCGCCGTTCAGGCCTTCATTTTGATGAAAAGGCTTTCGGCGAACCGGACAATCACGAGATGAAGACCGAAAGCGATCGCCAGATCGACGACGGCGAGGAGCAACACCCCGTACTGCCAGACCATGACGTTCATCATCGCGGTCAGGGCGAATCCTTCGAGGGCCATCAGGCCAAATGTCGAGAAGATCGAAATCATGGCTCCCAAGCTTTGCTTGACGACCTCTATTTCGTTGATAAAATCGAATTTCGGGAAGCGGAGGTTGATAAGCGATCCGATCGTCGAGGTCAAGATCGAAAAGGCCACAACGAGGATGATCATAACGAAAACATCAAGGACGGGAAAGGCAAAGGCAATGCCAAACAACGGAATCGCGACCAGCGCCGGAACCGTACCCAGTAAAATGTTGAAGACGAGTTTCGCATCCATCACGGTCGTCGCCGCGATTGGCAAGCTTCGGACAATCCAGAAGCGTTTCCCTTCGATCGAAAGCGAAACGGCCGACGTGTAGACCATGCCGACACAGAAGCATACGATGATTAAAATGAGGAGAACCGAAGGAATCCCCGCTGCGACGATCTGGCCGAGGTATGCTTCGACCTTGTCGGCGAAGAAAAGCGAGGCGATCGCCACGACCAGCATGAGGACGGGACCGAATCCAGAATTGAGAATGTACATCGGCAGACCGACGAATGTGCGCCATTCCTTGGCAAGGACGGCTTTGAATGCGGAACCGCTTTGATAGCGAACCGTCTTTCGTGTTTTCGAATAGCGTTCGTTGCGGGCCCGGGAATTGGTTTTCAAGATGGCTTTCGAAAGGATGAGGACGAAAGTGACGAAGAGCGCCACACCGGAGGCAACAAGAAATAAGAAATCAAGGAAAGATCCTTCATGGACGGCGGCGGCGAACCACTTCATCGGCAGGAAGATCTCGCCAAGCCCGGCAATGAAACCCTGTTGGTTGAGCAGGGGATTCTGGTCACCGGAACCGGCGAACGAAAACTGCGCCACCATCAGGGCGATGAAGGCGGAAAACATCAGCACGATGTTGAAAATGCGGCTCTTGGGCAAGCGATCCGTGATCAGGCGGATGCCATAGGACAACAGTGCCGCAGCCACCGCCGGCAACAACGGGATGGCAAGAAACGCCGGAATAACCATCAAGATGCCGGCCACCGGGACGGCGGTATGGAAGAAATAGGAGAATAGAATGGGCACCGAGGCGAGGAAAGCGATGATGTACACATTCGTCATCATCACGATCGATTTGGCGGCGATGATCGCTCTTGGCTTGATCGGCAAAGGCGCCAGAATTTCAAAATCCTTGAACCGGAACAGAAAACTCTCGGACCGGAAGAACACGATCATGACCCCCGCTCCGGCTGCATAGAGGAAAACGTACATCAAGAGGACTTCGGTCAGGCCGCTTTCCGCCAGGGTCTTGCCCAAATCAAAGAACAGATAGCCAAAAGCGCCGACATAGGCGACGATGGCATAAAGGATCGCAAAGGCGATGGCAATCGTCTTCCCCTTCGAGCGCGTGTAACTCGATCCCAGGATTTTCCGGCTTGAGAAGTTGACGCGGAACAAAACGCCCAGCAGCGTCTTGAAATTCTTCATTTTTCGATCAGCTCCAGGAAGAGACTCTCCAGCGACTGGTCCTTCGTGATTTCCGCGGTGTTGCCGACGGCGACGATCTGTCCCTGCTTGA
>CAZFHR010000194.1:0-3315 GCA_964519115.1 uncultured Candidatus Izemoplasmatales bacterium | reverse complement strand
CTTTCCGGGACGGCGAACGCCGAAGGTTATCTCTTTTCCTACTATTATGACTTGTCCGCGGTCGCCACGGCCGGTGCGCGCTATTACTTCGTCCTAGCCGACACCGCCAGCAACCTCTGGAGTGTCCTGGCGGCCGATTCCTTCCAAACCTACTTCGCCACGGCACCGGAAACCACCACCGACACCTTGGCCGAAAACGTCATTCCTGTCATCGCCGGAATCGCGACGGCGACCAATGAAATCAAGAACGGTTATTTCAACGACGGCCTGACCGGCTGGACGAATCCGAGCGGCGTCTTCCAGATCACCGACGGCTACGCCATCTCCAACGTTGGCGGCGACGGGGCATCTGGCATCCTCCGCTCGAGCGCCTTCTCCGTCGTCGGGATGAAATACCTGCGGTTCGAGTGGGCCGGGGCCCTCGCGGCCGACAAGCAGATCTGGATCTCGGTGAAGGAAGTCGGCACGAACATCGAAGTGCTGCGCTTCGTCCGCCGCGACAATCTCGCCACCAAGCGCGACGGCAATTTCGACAATCACATGCTCGACCTTTCCGGTCTTGACGAGTCCAAGCTCTATTACATTGAAATCTGCGACAACGTCGACGGCTCCTGGGGCGTCCAGAAGATCGATTCGATCCGTTTCGTAACCGAATCCGAGTGGAACGCCGTCACCGCCAATGACCGGGCGGTGTCGATCACCGGCATTCCCCAAAATTTCCATCTGCAATGATCCGATACCCCAAATATCCGAAGGGAGGCGACAGCTTGCGTAAAATCCTGATGATTCTGTTTCTCCTGGCCGTCGGCCTTGGACTCTTGGCCTGCAAGACGGAAACGACGACGACCACCGCGATCGATACGACCGCCTATGAAATCAGCAACGGCGGCTTCGAAACCGGTGACCTGTCGGGCTGGACGGTCACGTCCGGCACCGCCTTCAGCCGCTTCGGCGTCACCGCGGCCGTTTCCTATGGCGGCACGGTTCCCTATGGCAAGGACGGCACTTATCTGTATGGCGTCTTCGCCGAAGATCTCGTCGGCACGATGCAGTCCGAACCGTTCACGATCGGCGGGTCGGGTTACCTGTCCTTCAAACTCGGGGGCGGCGCCAATCCGGGCCTCACCTATCTTTCCATCGTCGATGCCGCAACCGGCATCGAATACTACCGTTTCGGCAATTCCGCCTTTCAGCGCACTGACTACGCCGTCGATCCTTCCGGCTACCGCGTGGAGAATCTCGTCGGCTACGTCGCCGACCTGTCGCTTCGAATCGGCACCACCGTCCGGCTGGTGATCGTCGATCAGTCGACGGCCAACGACGGCTATCTGACGATCGATGCGATCGAGACCTATCATCCGGAGATTCCTGTCTTCTCCGGCTACCGTGCCGCCATCGACGTCAAGCCGGTGTTCGCGGATGCGGCGGGAACGCCCAACATTCTCTACAACAGCGATTTTGCGACCGGTACGCTCGCCGGCTGGACGGTCGTCGGCGAGGCCGGATCGTTTCTTGCGTCCCATCTCGACGCCAATCATCGGCTCTCCAACCGCGCCGCCGAGACCGCCGTCGGCATGCTCCGTTCCGGCGCGTTCAAGGTCGGCGGCAGAGGTTTGATTTCCTTCCGGCTCGGAGCGACAAAGCATCCCGATCTGACCTATCTCTCGATCAAGAAGGTCGGCACGAACGAAGAAGTGTTCCGCACCTACAGCGATCGCTGGCACGAAGCCGACGAAGAAAATACGCATCTCTATTACATCGACCTTTCCGCCTATGCCGGCAGCTGCCTCTACTTCGAACTCGTCGACAACAGCCGCGGCGACTGGGGGCTTTTGACATTTGAAGACCTTGACACCTATCTGCCGGATTATCCGACGCTGACCGATGAGATCGCCGTCAACCTGCTTGACCCGTTTGACGTCGAACCCGATTATGCCCAGATGCGATCGTTTGTCGACACCCTGATCGCCGACATCAGCGATTCCACGGAACGACTGACGTTCCAGAAGACGTTCTATTCGACGCTCGATGGCATCGACAACAGCAAGGGTTCCTGGCCAAGTGTCGTCAGTTACCGCGCCAACGGCACGGTCTTCATCGCCACCGGCGACATCAACGCCATGTGGCTGCGCGACTCGAGCGCGCAGGTGCTCGCGTATCTCCAGTTCATGACGATCGATCCCGATGTCAAGGCGCTGGTCGAAGGCCTGCTCAAGCAGCAGTTCGAATTCATCCGCCGCGATCCCTACGCCAACGCCTTCAACGCCGACGGCAGCGCCTTCGAACGGAAATTCGAAGTCGATTCGCTCTGTTATCCGTTCTGGCTCGCCTACGAATACTATCGGATCACCGGCGATGCCAAGCCGTTTGACGCGTTCTTCCTCATCGCCCTTGATCAGGCAATCGAAACCCTCGTCGCCGAAATGGCCCATAGCGATGCCAACTATGCAATCGCCAATGAATATGACCGCAATGCCGGCGTCAATGCCTTCGCTCCCGGTGTCGGTCTTATCTGGTCGGCGTACCGGCCTTCCGATGACGTCACTTATTATCGCTATAACATTCCGCAGAACATGTTCGCCGCGGCGACGATGGCGAAGATGGCGGCTTTGATCGACGAACTCGGACTCGACCCCACCATCGGCCTGATGGCAGAAGGACTCGCCACCGGCATCCGCCAGGCCGTCGAGACCTACGGCATCTACGACGATCCCGTCTATGGCACCATCTATGTGTTTGAGACCGATGGAACGAATACCGATCCGGCGTCGGCCACCGGGAAACTCCGGATGGACGCCGCCAACATCCCGAGCCTGCTTTCCGCTCCCTGGCTGGGCTGGTGCGAACCCGATGATGAAACCTATCTTGCGACCCGGGCGTTCATCCTGAGCACCGATAATCCTTATTATTATGAAGGCACCTACGCCAGCGGCATCGGCGACCCTCATGATGGTGTCGGCTCCGGCAGCAATCCCCATCCCGACGTTCCCGTCCCCTGGCATATGGCGATCGCGATGCAGGCCCTGACGAGCACCGACGATGCGGAGATTGCGACCTGCGTCGGTTATCTTCTTGACACCACCGCCGGGACCTACGTGATGCACGAAGCCTTCAACGCCAACGATCCTGCCCAATACAGCCGCGACCACTTCACCTGGCCGTGCGCGCTTTACGCCCATCTGTACCTGACCCGCGTTCTTCACATCCATCTCGATGAATGAGGACCACTTTTGACCCGAAAGGAGGCCGGACGATGAGAAAATTCATGCTTTTCCTTAGCGTCGCCGCCTGTCTTTTCGGTTCGATGGCCCTGAC
>CAZFHR010000193.1:0-3315 GCA_964519115.1 uncultured Candidatus Izemoplasmatales bacterium | reverse complement strand
CTCCTGCAAGAATGCCAGTGGCGATGTTCGGGAGAATGACCTTCCACATGCCGGTGAAGCGCGAACAGCCGAGGTCGAGGGCAGCTTCGTACATATTGGGATCGAGTTTCTTGAGGCGCGGAATGACGCTCAGGACGACATAGGGAATCGAAAAGAACACATGGGCGATCAGAACCGTTCCGAACCCGAGGGTCAGCGACAGAAGCGAAAAGACGATCATGAGCGAAATTCCGGTGACGATGTCGGGGTTGACGACCGGAACGTTGTTGAGAATCATCATCCGGACGCGGCGCTTCTTGTCGAGGGCGTTGATGCCGATGGCGAACAGGGTTCCGATCACAGTCGCGATCAGGGTCGAGAACAACGCGACCGCGACGGTATTGACGATCGGGGCTTTCATCGCGTCGGTCACGAAGAGATCGGAATACCAGCGCAGGGTGAAGCCGTCCCAGGAATAGCCGCGGACGGAACTGTTCACGGAAAGCGCGAGGATGACGACGATCGGCGTATAGATGACGAGAAAAGCAATCGCAGTAAACAGAAATCCGATGCTTCTCCAGACCAGGCGGCGGAAACGACGGGATGTCATATCAGCGTCTCCCCTTCCTTGTCGACGCGGATCACGAGAACGAAAGCGGCGACGGCGATCACCATGAGCGCAAGCGATATCAGCGCGCCCTCATTGATGCTGACGCCGGAAGATCCGAGGACTTCCTTCATGAATTTCGACTCGATGACGTTGCCGATCAGGGGAATCCGTCCCAGACCGATTCTGGCCGGCAGAACGAAACTCGTCATCGCCGGCAGCATCGTCATGATGAAACCGGAAACGACGCCGCCCGACGAAAGCGGAAAGACGACGCGCAGGAACGTCTGCGTATCCGAAGCGCCGAGATCCTTCGCCGCCTCGATCAGGCCGCGGTCCAGCTTCTCCAACACCGAAAATACCGGAAAAACCATGAACGGCAGATACATCGCGACCATGCCGATCAGGATGCCGGCATGCGTTCCAAGCAGGTCGAAACTGAAACCGAACAGATCGGTAAAGAAGGAATCGGGAGTAAACACTTTCTCCCAGGCGACGATCCTAAGCAGCATGTTGCTCCAAAGCGGAACGATGAGAAGCGACATCAGCACATGTCTGGTTTTTTCCGGCAGAGTTGCCAGAAAATAGGCGACCGGATAGCCGATGACGAAGCAGACGCCCGTGGTCGCGGCCGCAAGGGAGAGCGAATTGCTGATCGACTTCAGCACGAGCGGCGCGGCGAATACGGAAAAGTTGGCGAGCGTTCCGGCGAAGGGGCCGGGATCGTACAGTTCGAGATCGGAAAAAGCGAGGATCACGAGAATTATGGTCGGAACAAGGATGAAGATCGCCATCCACGCCAGATACGGAATTGCATAAGGGCGCAGCCTACGCATGCTGTTCCTTCTTCATCACATGGATGTTGTCGGGTTCGACCGACAGCCCGACCCGATCGCCGATCTCTCGCGTTTTCGTCGTATGGATCGTATATTCGCGGCCATCGACCATCACATTGATTTCATAGTGGACGCCACGGAAGATGAGCGAGTCGACGATACCGACGATCTTGGCCTTCGATGGCGGAATGAAATCGAAATCTTCCGGGCGGATCACGACATCGACCGCTTCGTCCTTGGCAAAACCCTTGTCGACGCAGCGGAACTGCCGGCCGGCGAACTCGATGAGACCGTCTTCGCGCATGATGCCATCGAACAGATTCGAGTCGCCGATGAAATTGGCGACAAAACGGCAATTCGGTTCATTGTAGATATCTTCAGGCGTACCGATCTGCAGAATCCGTCCCTGATTCATGATGACGATCGTATCCGACATCGTCAGGGCTTCTTCCTGGTCATGGGTGACATAAACGAAGGTGATTCCGAGCTCGCGTTGCATTTCTTTCAGTTCGTACTGCATTTCCTGGCGCAGTTTCAGATCGAGGGCGCCAAGCGGTTCGTCGAGCAGGAGCACTTTGGGACGATTGACGATCGCGCGTGCGATGGCGACGCGCTGTTGCTGACCGCCGGAAAGGGTGGCGACGGATCGGTTGCCGAACCCTTCAAGTTTGACAAGTCGAAGTGTTTCGCAAACTCGGGCCTCGATTTCGGCTTTCGCAATTTTTCGGATTTTCAATCCAAAAGCGATGTTGTCATAGACATTTAGGTGAGGAAACAGAGCGTATTTCTGAAAGCAGGTATTGATTTCGCGCTGGTTCGGTTCAAGATCGTTGATGATGACGCCGTTGAACTCGATCGTTCCGCGATCGGGAGTTTCAAAACCGCCGATCAACCGGAGACATGTCGTCTTGCCACACCCGGATGGACCGAGAAGCGTGATGAACTCGTTTTCATTGATGTATAGATTGAAATCGGAAAGGGCCTTGACGCCGTCAAAGCTTTTATCGATGTCTTTGAGCAGGATGATTTTTTTCGCCATACGGGCCACCTGATTCCCTTTCCTGAAAATTGCGTTTAGCCCCATTATACTAGACGAATATAATAAAGGCGTTCATCCGATCCAATCAACCCGTAGTTTAGTATATGTAAACCCGGTGTTAAATTTGATTAAACAAACGCACTTATATTATATATAATATCTGGGATTTGTCAATAGTTCCTAAGCGGTGACGGATCGGGTTTCCTTCGGCGGTAAACTACGGCTTCATAGGGAAGAAGGCTGATGGTTTGACCGTGGAGACGCGGTGGTTTCGGATAATTGTGACACCAGGAAACGAAGCCTGCAGAATCTATCCCGGCAAGGTGCTGACGTTGGGCGTTGCCGGTGAAATTACAGACGACGAGGTATTCGTTTTGCTCGCCAACATTAAGGTAAGAATAGGTATCCGCGCCGTCGATATCCAAGAAATGGATCGCACCGCCGGCGATATCTGGATCGGCCATTCGCTGTTTCAGGATCCGCCGGTACAGCTGCAGGATCGAATCGGCATCCTTTTCCTGGGATCGGACATTGATTTCCGGATAATTGGGATTGGTACGGATCCAGGGTGTTCCCGAGGAGAAACCGCCGTTGGCCTCCGCTGACCACTGCATCGGCGTCCGCGCGTTGTCCCGGCAACGGGCCTTTATGATATCCAGCGCCGCCGCGGGGGTATAGCCACGGTCGAGCATGTTTTGGTACTCGGTGAAGACTTCGACATCGCGGAAATCCGCAAGTGAATCATAGCGGACGTTCGTCATGCCGATTTCCTCGCCCTGATAACAGATGGCCGTTCCCGGCATGAAATAAAGCGCCATCGCCAGCATTTTCGCCGCTTCGATGCGATAGATGCC
>CAZFHR010000192.1:0-3317 GCA_964519115.1 uncultured Candidatus Izemoplasmatales bacterium | reverse complement strand
TCTTGTCTGGGCCGACGAATTCCGGGCGATGGGAACCCTGCTCGGCGCTGTTCTCGATACCGGCATCACGATGGCCGACGTCCAGTCGGGTGACTATCTGTCAATACTCGCCGCTATCGCCACTGTCGATTTCACGCTTCTTCTCGATTCTAAGATCATCACGAACGCGATCATCAACGTTCTTGAAGGCAAGGGCGACCTTTTCCAACTGGACATGCTCGTCATCCCGGCCGGCATCCAATGGCTCATCTATGATCTGGACGGCAACGTCATCGGCGGCGAACTGCAGAGCATCCTGTTGGCGCTCAACGCCATCTCCGGCATCATTTCCCAGGTGGATTTCGCCAATCTGACGCCTCAGGACATCGGCCTTCTGACCGACGAGGCGATCGACGCGCTCTTTGAATCCGAGATTCTCGTTGCGAGTCTTTCCGATTACCTGTTGACCGCCCAACTCGGCAGCTTTACGCTGATCATCCCCGATTCGGCTTATGACGAAACGACAGGATATATCAAGAAAACTGAATTTTCCTATGCCGCCAAAGCCCTGAAACTGGCGGTTGAAACGCTCCTCTGCGCCGAAGGCGACGATACCTGCGGCGAACTGGGCATCAACATCGGGAATGCCTTTAACATGTCTGCCGAGGATCTCGACACTCTGTTACTTTCCGACATTCTCGCAGCCACCCTCGGCAACATCGTGATCGAAATGGCACCGGACATGCTCGTCATTCCGGATTCCGCCCTCGATACCAGCGTCTTCGTCAACGAAGCGCCGATCGACGTCATCTCCCGTCAGGAAATCAAGGACGTCTTCAGCGCCATCTCGCTTCTTGGCATCGAGGATTTCGAGAATTTCGCCTTCAGCGCCGATATCCTCGTCAACCTTGAAAACACGGAAGCTCCCGGCGAACTTGACGAAACCAAGCTTGACCGACTGTTCGCCTCGACGATCCTGCGGGCCACGATCGCGAAATTCCTGCTTGACATGGCCATCGCGGAGGATGCGATGATCGTCGTGCCGACGCATGCGGAAGACGGCACCGAAATCCTCACTGAGGAAGCGGATGGGACCCAGATGCTGGCGATTGCCGAACTGAAGGCGATCCTGCGCGGCGTCTACGCGCTTGACCTCGATTTTGACAATTTCAACCTCGACGACCTCGGTCCGGTCTTTGCCAATATCGACCTCTTGCTCGAGTCGGCGATTCTGCATGCGACCATCTCGGATATCATCCTTGACATGAGCACCCAGGAAAACGCCCTGATCGTCGTTCCTAGCCTATATGGCGATCCGGAAATCGAAATCACGAAGACCGTCGAAGGCACTCCCTTCATCGCGATGGCGGAACTGAACCGCATCATCGATGCGCTTGCTCTGCTCGACATCACCAGTTTCGATACACTCGCATTGGATGCCACGATCATCGACAAATTCGCAAGCGACGACGATCCTGCCGTCCTCGACGACGAGAAACTCGATACGCTGCTTGCCTCGATCATCCTGCGCGCTTCCGTCACGAAGATGATCCTCGATTTGACGGACGTCGCTCCCGGCGAGGAATCACTCGTCATCATTCCTGTCGCCGACGTGGATGGAAATCCCGTCCTCACGACCGATCACGGCGTCGATTATCTCACTTCAGAGGAATTGAAGGCAATCATGAAATCCTTCAAGGCCCTCGGTTTTTCCGATTTTGCCACGATGTCCTTCGATGACCTCGGTCCGATCCTCGGAAACATCGACGTGCTGCTCACGTCGGCGGTTCTGCATGCGACGATTTCCGATGTTCTGATCGGCCTTGGCACCGCCGAACCGCCCGCCGAGGCGGTCATCGTCGTTCCGATCGTCCATGGCGAAGGTCTCGACGAAGTTCTGATTCAGATTGAAGTGGAAGGCACCACCTTCATCGCCAAATCCGAGCTTGAGAACATCATCAATTCGCTCGATATCCTGGAAATCACCGACACCGCCAACATCGCCTTTGATGCCAGCATCATCGCCAAGCTGGAATCGGCGAGCGCGCCGGGAACGCTTGACGAAGAGAAACTGGATCTGCTGTTCTCTTCCTATATCCTGCGCGCCACGATCACGAAGATGCTCCTCGACCTGACGGCCGTCGAACCTGGTGAAGATCCCCTCGTCATCGTTCCGACCCAGGATTACGACGGCAACGACGTCGAATACGTCGATCATGAAATCACCTACATTTCCGAAGCGGAACTCGGCAACGTGCTCCGCGCCATCTACGCCCTCGGCATCACCACCGACGACCCGGACAACCCAGACGACGGCTTCAATTCCCTCGGCAATCTTTCGCTGCAGACGGTGATGGACAACTTCGACATCCTGCTGGCATCGGCAATCCTCCATGCGACGATTTCCGACCAGATTCTCCACATCGAGGCCGACATGATTATCGTTCCGGTGACTTACGGAACAGCTCCGGACGAAGTCAGGACGATCGTCAAGACCGTTGAAGGCGTCGACTTCATCAATGAAACCGAACTCACCGCCATGTTCGATGCCCTGAAGCAACTCGGTTTTACTGATTTCTCGGTATCCTTAGGCGTCGGTCTGATTTCCGAACTTGCCAGTGAATCCGATCCTTCCGTTCTCGATCAGGACAAGTTAGACATCCTGTTTGCCTCCGCAATCATCCACGCCTCCTTCTCGAAGATGTTCTTCGACCTGACGGCGGCGGAAGAAGGCGAGGATCCGCTCGTGATCGTTCCGACCAAGGATTATGATGAAAATCTGGTCCTCTATACCGAAGACACCATCGATTACGTGACGACCACTGAACTGTGCAGTGTTCTCCAGGCGCTCTTCAGCCTCGGCATCCTCACCGACGATCCGGACAATCCGGACGACGGCTTCAATTCCATCAGTACCCTGTCCCTGACCTCGATCATGGACCATTTCGACACGCTCATCGCTTCGGCGATCCTGCATGCGACGATCTCCGACCAGATTCTCAACATCGAAGCCGACATGATCGTCGTTCCGATTACCTACGGCACCGCCCCGGACGAAGTCAAGACGATCGTCAAGACGGTCGAAGGCATCCCCTTCATCAACGAAAGCGAACTAACGGCCATGCTTGACGCCCTCGAACTGCTCGGCTTCACCGATTTCTCCGTCTCACTCGGCGTCGGCATCATCACCGAACTGGAAGACGATGTCGATCCGACGCAACTGGATCAGGCGAAGATCGACCTGCTGTTCGCTTCGGCAATCATTCATGCCTCCTTCTCGAAGATGTTCTTTGATCTCACCGCTGGGGAAGAAGGCGAAGATCCGCTCGTCGTCATTC